>CAZSWL010000387.1:0-3290 GCA_964610725.1 uncultured Bauldia sp. | reverse complement strand
GCTGCTTGCCGGCGACGATCCGGTGAAATGCACGGTGATGGCGGCGGATCTCGACCGTCTTAACCGCGAGCGCCAGGCCCTGGAGACGGCCATGCTCGAGGAGGCAAGCGCCGAAGCCGAAAGGGAAATCGGCGCCGGTCCCGGCCCCGCCGTGCTGGTCACCGCCAACCAGCGCTGGCATCCCGGCATCGTCGGCCTGATCGCCTCCCGCCTCAAGGACCGCTTTCGCCGCCCGGCAATCGCCATCGCCTTGCAGGCGAACGGCCTCGGCACGGGTTCCGGGCGGTCAATCGCCGGGATCGACCTCGGCCATGCTGTGAGGACGGCGGTAGCCCGCGGCCTTCTGGTGAAGGGAGGCGGCCATGCCATGGCGGCGGGGCTAACCGTGGAGAGCGCCCGCCTGCGCGAGCTCAGAGCGTTCCTGGAGGAGACGCTGGGGGCTGCTGTACGTTCGGCGGGTGAGACCGATCTTTTGCTGGTCGACGCGGCGCTTAGCGGGCGCTCCGCTACGGTCGATCTCATCGAAATGGTCGAAAAGGCGGGGCCGTTCGGTGCTGGGCACCCCGAACCGGTGTTCGCCTTCCCCAACCATCGCATCGCCTTCGCCGATACTGCTGGCAACGGTCACATCCGAGTGAACCTCGCCAGCGGTGATGGCGGCACGATCAGGGCGTTGCTGTTCCGCGGCGCCGGCACGGAGTTGGGCGAGGCATTAATGGCGCGGCGCGGGCGCGCCCTTCACGTCGCTGGCGCGTTGTCGGTCGATCACTGGCAGGGCAATCGGCGGCCGAGCCTCAGGATCATCGATGCGGCCGAGCCGCTCGCATAGCTACCACTTCTCGCCATACGGTCTTGCCTCCACTTCGAACGACCAGGCTGAACGTGGCTGGCGCGCCAGCCAATGAGCAGTCGCAGCGACGTCGTCCGGCTTGACGAAGAAATCGTCCGACTTGTCGGGCATGCGTTCGCGGCTGCGCGGAAGATCGACGACTCCGTCGATGATGATCAGAGCGACGTGGATTCCAGCCGGCCCGAGGTGCTTTGCCATTGACTCGCAGAGACTCCGCTGGGCGGCCTTGGCCGGCGCGAAGGCGGCGGTGCGTGCATTGCCCCGGCGCGACGCGGTGGCGCCGATGACGATGATCGCGCCGCGCTTCCTCTCTTTCATGGCGGGAATGACGCACTGTGCTGCGGTGAGCAGTCCGGCCGCGTTGACGCGCCACGACGCCTCGAACTGGTCGGCGGTGATCTCCTCGATGCTGCCCCACGTGCCCGAACCGGCGTTGTAGACGAGCGTGTCAATCGGACCGAGATCGGTGGCGATTCGCCGGAATGTATCGGCGAGCGCTCGGCGGTCGGCGACGTCGCAGGCGTAAGCCTTGGCGTTGCCAATCTCGGCCGCAAGCGCGCCGGAGAATTCGCTGCCGCGCGCGACCAAGGCGACCCGATGATCGGCGACGAAGCGCCGTGCAAGCGCGGCGCCGTTGCCGGGACCGACACCGACGACAGCGCATACCGACGTGGTCACGTCCACCCCGCTTCCTAATGTTGGTGCGCCCTACGGGGATCGAACCCGTGTTTCCGCCGTGAAAGGGCGATGTCCTGGACCGCTAGACGAAGGGCGCTGGCCGCGGCGTTCTTACGGCCTTTGGCCATCGCCGACAAGTGAGAAAACCCACGGAATTCCGCCGAAATCAGCGATCTTCACCACGCGCCGGTATTGGCCATCGAAGCCCACGGCTCCTTCGGCGGCAGGGCGTTGCCCTTCTGGAGGATTTCTATGGAGATGTTGTCGGGCGAGCGCACGAAGGCCATGCGACCGTCGCGCGGCGGCCGGTTGATGGTGACGCCGCCCTTCATCAGCTTCTCGCAGAAGGCGTAGATATCGTCGACCTCGTAAGCGAGGTGACCGAAGTTACGTCCGCCGGTGTAAACCTCCGGGTCCCAGTTGTAGGTGAGTTCGATCGGTGTGTCCGGCTGCCCGGGCGGCGCCAGGAAGATCAGCGTGTAGCGACCCTTCTCGTTCTCCGTCCGACGCACCTCGGCGAGTCCGAAGAGGTCGCGATAGAAGTGAAGTGATTCGTCCACGTCGCTGATGCGGACCATCGTGTGCAGGTACTTCATGCTCTCGTTTCTCGGTTTGTGTGGATGATGGGGCTGAAGATAAGCCTCGGTGCATCAAACACAAATTTCAAAGTGTGGCCGCTCGCACACAGGATGTGCACCGACGCCACACGAATCCCAAATAGCACTGGCCTCGCTGTCGCTGTTTGCTATTCTGCAAAAAGGATTCGGCGGGGCTAGCCGAATGGTGCGGTAGGCGGGGCGTGACTTCCATGGGGGCCAAAGTCTCTCCGGATTTGCCACTTGGCGAAGACGTGAATGAAGAGGCGCCGGTCGATCTGATCGAGATTGCCGGTGTCATCAAGTGGTTCGATGCCGCCAAGGGCTATGGTTTCATCGTTCCCGATACCGGCCTGCCTGACGTGCTTCTGCATGTCACTTGCCTGCGGCGAAGCGGCATCCACACCGCTTACGAGGGTGCTCGAGTCGTTGTCGAGGTTCTCGATCGTCAAAAAGGTCTGCAGGCGTTCCGCATCATCAGCATGGACGAGTCGACGGCGGTCCGTCCGCCGCAGGTGACGCCGTCGCGAACCCACGTCGCCGTCACGCCGACGAGTGGTCTCGAACGGGCGCTGGTCAAGTGGTTCAATCGCGTGCGCGGTTACGGCTTCCTGACACGCGGTGAGGGCACCGAGGACATCTTCGTTCACATGGAGACGCTGCGCCGTTTCGGGTTAACCGAATTGCGTCCCGGTCAGGTGGTGCTGGTGCGCTACGGTGAGGGGCCGAAGGGCCTGATGGCAGCGGAAATTCGCCCCGACACTGGCGGCGGGCCGTTGTCGCACTGACTTGCCGGGCGCACGAAACGGCATCATTTCAACTGGTTGTCGGTAGCGGTCAATCTTACCCGCGGGGCCCGTGGGCAGCTCTTGCCGTTATCGAGGCCGCTCCTGACACGATCAGAAAGACGGCGAAGGAGAGGGTGATCGCCCGAGTCCCGATCGAAGGAATGAGGATGAAGGTGGTGACGATGACGCCCACGATGTTGCCGAGCGAGGAGATGGCGAAGAGCCCACCGGAGACCTTGCCGGCGTCAGACGGCTCGCCAAGCAGCAGGCGCACCGACAGGGGTGCATACATGCCGAGCACCAGCAACGGCGGAAAGCAGACGATCACCCCGCTGATGAAGAGAGCGACAATCTCGCCGGCGATCGCGTCGATCAGGG
>CAZSWL010000386.1:0-11634 GCA_964610725.1 uncultured Bauldia sp. | reverse complement strand
GCGCCCGGCGCCGGCGCCTATGAGAACCCGTGGTTCATCGCCACCGGCGGCGTCGAACCGATTATCGACTAATCGCAAGCAGCGGATCGACCCGGGAATGCGAATCGGCTTCAACCAATGCCCTGGCTGCGTGCCGCAATGGCAACGGTTGATGCTTGAGCCGCACCGCGTCCTGTGGCAAGCCTCGCGCCCGCAAGCGCCACCACCGCATTCGCTGGAATCGCCGATGTCGCATGCACGACCCCTGCAACGATGGAACCATCGCTGATGGCTCTGCGCGCCGACGAAGCCGAGGCGGTCGCCGCCATTCTCGCCATCAACGGCGGCGGCGGTGTCGCGCCGGCAACGACGAGTGCCGCGACCGACGCCGCTTTCCGCCTGCCGGTGGAGCGGGTCGACGAGGCGGGCGTATCCGGCCGGGTCGCCGCCGGCAGCGTGCGGCTGGGCGAGCGCGTCGTCATCGCCCGCAGCGGCAAGGCCGTGTCGCTCGACGCCATCAGCGTTGCCGGCGCGGCGCGTGACGCCGCGGTCGCCGGCGACGAGGTCACCGTCGGGCTGGGCGCGGGCGCCGACGTGGTCCCCGGCGATCTTCTCGCCCCGCCCGATCAGCGGCCGGAGCTCTCCGACCAGATCGCCGCCCATCTCGTCTGGCTGGGCGAGGAGGAGTTGCTCCCCGGCCGTCCCTATCGGCTGAGGATCGGCGCCCGCACGGTCGGCGCCGCCGTCTCCGAGCTCAAGCACCGCGTCGAGGCCGGCACCGACAAGACGCTCGCCGCCAAGACGCTGGCGGCCGACGAGGTCGGCTTCGTCAACCTGTCCCTGTCCGAGGCCATCGCCTTCGACCCGTTCGACGACAACCCCGCCACCGGTTCGTTCGTCCTGGTCGACCGCTTGTCCGGCGCCACCGTCGCGGCCGGCATGATCCGCTTCGGCCTCAGGCGCGCCACCAACATCCACTGGCAGGCCCTCAACCTCGACAAGCGCATGCGCGCCGAGACGATGGGCCAGCGCCCGTGCATCCTGTGGTTCACGGGTCTGTCCGGCGCCGGCAAGTCGACCATCGCCAACCTGATCGAGACCAAGCTGCACCTCGCCGGCCGTCACACCTACCTGCTCGACGGCGACAACGTCCGCCATGGCCTCAACCGCGACCTCGGCTTCACCGACGCCGACCGGGTGGAAAACATCCGTCGTGTCGCCGAGACCGCCAAGCTGTTCGTCGAGGCCGGCCTGATCGTGCTCGCCTCGTTCATCTCGCCGTTCCGCTCCGAGCGCGACCTCGCCCGCAGCCTGGTCGGGGCGGACGAGTTTCTGGAGGTGTTCGTCGACGCGCCGCTGGCGGTTGCCGAGGCGCGCGATCCCAAGGGGCTCTACAAGAAGGCGCGCGCCGGCCAGATTCGCCATTTCACCGGCATCGACTCGCCCTACGAGACGCCGCTGTCGCCCGACATCCATCTCGACACCACCTCGACCAGCGCCGAGAAGCTCGCCGACCTGGTGATCGAGCGCCTGCGCGCCGGCAAGTATCTCGGACCGCGCTGAGGGCGGCGATGCTGGCTAGCCCTTGACCAGGGCGTCGAGGTCGGTGAGCCGCACCATCAGGTCCTCGATCTCGGCGAGCGGGATCATGTTCGGTCCGTCCGACGGCGCCCGCCCGGGGTCGTCGTGGGTTTCCATGAACACGCCGGCGACGCCGACTGCCACCGCCGCCCGTGCCAGCACCGGCGCGAACTCGCGCTGGCCGCCGGTCGCGGTGCCGAGCCCGCCCGGCTGCTGCACCGAATGGGTGGCGTCGAAGATCACCGGCTTGCCGGTCGCGCGCGCCATGATCGGCAGGCCGCGCATGTCGACCACCAGCGCGTTGTAGCCGAAGCTGGTGCCGCGTTCCGTGACCATGACCCCCGCCGCGCCCGCCTTGTCGAGCTTGTCGACCACCGGCGCCATGTCCCACGGTGCCAGGAACTGTCCCTTCTTGACGTTGACCACCTTGCCGGTCGCGGCCGCGGCGACGAGAAGATCGGTCTGGCGGCAGAGGAAGGCGGGGATCTGCAGCACGTCGATCACTTCCGCCGCAATCGCGCACTGGCCGGCCTCGTGCACGTCGGTGGTCACCGGCAGGCCGGTCGCGCGCCTGATGTCGGCGAAGATGGCAAGACCTTCCTCCAGCGCCACGCCGCGAAAGCTCGATCCGCTCGTGCGGTTGGCCTTGTCGAACGAGCTCTTGAAGATCACGCGGCCGCCGCGCCGCGCCGCGATGGTGGCGATCCTGTCCGCCATCATCAGCGCGTGGTCGCGGCTTTCGATCACGCACGGCCCGAGGATGAAGGCGAGCGGCTGGTCGTTGGCGACGTCGAAAGCCGCACCGTCACCCGGGGCGATGCGCACGGCTGCGGTCTGTGTCCCCTCAGCGCTCATCGGGTCGCACGTCCCATGACAGCACCCGCTGTCCGTCGCCGTCAACTTCGATCACGCCGTAAGCGCCGGTCCGCAGCCTCAGAGGCGCTCCGCCCGTGGCCTCGCCGAGCGCCAGCCGGGCCAATCGTGCCACCCCGTTGCTGGTCACCATCAGCACGTCGCGTGTGCGTGCGCGCTCCGCCTCGAAGCGTTCGATCCAGCCGGCAAGCCGCGCCTGACGGTCGACCGTCCAGCCGTCGGGCACGATCGCCTCCCTGTCCCAGGCGGCAAGTGCCTCGCGGCCGAGCCGGGCCACCACCGCCGATTCGGGAGCCCCTTCGTCGGGACCGTGGTCGATCTCGGTGAGGAGCGCCAGCGGCTCCACCGGCTGGTGGCTGCCCATCGCTGCCAGGATACCGCCCGCGGTTTCCGTCGTGCGTGCGAGCGGAGCGGCGAACGCCGCCACGAAGCGCATTCCCCGGTCGGCGAAATGCTTGCCGAGCGCCGTCGCCTGCGCCCCTCCCTCGGCGGTCAGTGGCAGGTCGGTGCGGGCGCCGATCCGGCGCGGTTCCTCGCCGCGCGCGAAGGTGTTGCCATGGCGGACGAGGTAGAGGCGGGACATCGGCAGCCGGGCTCATGGTGATCGCCAGTCGACGAACGGGTCGCCGTGCTCGGCGATGACGCGTTCCGCCCAGCGCGCGTCTTCCGGGTCGTCGATGCCGGAGGAGGTGAAGCGGTCGGTTTCGACCGGAACGGTCTCGATCCTCATCCCCCGCTCAAGCGCGCGCAGCTGTTCGAGCCCCTCGATGCGCTCGTAGACGCCGGGCGGCGTGCTGGCGAACGCTTCGAGAGCGGCGAAGCGGAAGCAATAGAGCCCGACGTGCACGAACACCGGCGACAGCGGCGAGGCCGCTTTGAGCCCGGCTTCGTCGCGTATGAACGGCAGGATGGTCTTGGAGAACCAGATCGCCCGCCCGTCGCTGGCGCGCACGCAAGTAGTCCCGCTCGCCGGCGCCCTCGTCTTGTGGGCGCGCATGCGCTCGAGGCCCTCCCAGCTCACCTGCACCACCGGCGTGGTGATGTCGGCCGCCCCGCCCCGCGCCGCCGCAAGGATCGCCACGATATGCTCGGCCGCGGCGAAGGGTGCGTCGCCCTGAAGGTTGACGACGAAGGCCGGCTCGCCCTTGAGCGCCTTCGCCGCGGCGAGCGCCCGGTCGCTGCCCGAGGCGATGGCGGCGTCGGTCATCACCGCGGTGAGGCCGAGACCGTCGACGGCGGCGGCGATGCGCTCGTCGTCGGTGGCGACCGCCACCTCCGCATCGCCGACCATCTTCGCCGCCCGCATCGCGACCGCCGCCACCCGCTCGACCAGCATGCGGCCGGCGATCTTGACAAGCGGCTTGCCGGGCAGCCGGGTCGAGCCGTAGCGGGCGGGGATGACGATGAGGTCGCTCATTGCGCCAGGCCCGCCCTCAGGCAATCGTGCAGATGAATGAGCCCGACCGGCGTTGTGCCCTCGACCACGAACAGCGCGGTTATCTTCGGCGTGCCGCCGGTCATCAAGCGCAGCACGTCGCGCAGGTGGGTATCGCCGCCGACGGTCCTGGGGTCGCGCGACATCACCGCCGCCACCGGCCGGTTCATCAGGTCCGGTCCCATGTGACGACGCAGGTCGCCGTCGGTGATGATGCCGACCAGCGCGCCGTCGTCGACCACCCCGGTGCAGCCGAACCCCTTGCTGGTCATTTCCAGGATCGCCCGCTCCATGGTGGCGCCTAGCGGCACCAGCGGCATCTCCTCGCCGCGGTGCATCAGCTCGGCCACCGGCGTCAGCGCCGCCCCGAGCAGACCGCCCGGATGGAAGGTGCGGAAATCGTCGGCGCGGAAGCCGCGCCGGTTGAGCAGCGCCACCGCGAGGGCGTCGCCGACCACCGACATCATGGCAATCGACGTGGTCGGCGCATCGGTCACCCGGCACGCCTCCTGCGCGTCGGGCAGCGTGACGATCACTCTGGCGCCGCGACCGAGCCGCGCGCTCGCGTTGGCGGTGACCAGCGCCAGCGGCACTCCGGCATTGGCTGAGTAGGCCGACAGGTCATTGAGCTCGCGCGTCTCGCCCGACTTGGAGAACAGGATGACCGCGTCGTCCTTGGTGACCATGCCGAGGTCGCCGTGACTTGCCTCCGAGGCGTGGACGAACTGCGCCGGGGTGCCGGTGGAGGCGAGCGTCGAGGCGACCTTGCGCGCCACGTGGGCGCTCTTGCCCACCCCCGACAGCACCACCCGGCCGCGCGTGGCGAACACCATTTCAACCAGGGCGGCGAAATCGGCGCCGAGACCGTCGCGCAGACGCGCCAGGCCCTCGATCTCCGCGTCGATCACCCGTCGCCCCGCCTCGACGGTCTCGTCGGAAATGGTCAAACGCTCCCTCCCGGCCGCGCCAGCGCTGGCAATGCTCTATAGCTTTCAGGCCTTTGCGCACAAGGCCCGCGACAACGTCGTCGGCGCCTTCACCTCGATTGACAGCGACCGCCAAATGCGGGCATTTCCATTGTCAATGCGCCGCCGCGGCACCCCGTCTTTCCTATACGATCTGGCCGTCTGGTGCCTTTCGGCGGCCCATTACGCCTCTCGCTGGCCGCTCGCCAATGCCGACAAGGGCAGGTCCGGGTGGTTTCTGCGCCGCATCCGCCCCCAGTTGCCGCAGCTGGCGCGGACCGCACCGCGCCCGATCTGGATCCACGCCGTCTCGCTTGGCGAGGCCAAGGTGGCCGCCCGGCTGGTGTCGTCCATCCTGGCCCGCGCGCCCGAGGCGGTGGTGGTGGTGTCGTCGCTGACCCAGGCCGGGTTTCAGCGCGCCGCCGCCATTCCCGGCATCGCCGGCGCCTTCGTTCTGCCGATCGACACGCGCGCCGAGGTGGCGCGGCTGTTCGACCACATCCGTCCGGCGGTGCTGGTCAACGTCGAGAGCGAGCTGTGGCCCAACCTGCTGCACGGCGCCGCCGAACGGGGCGTGCCGGTTCTCATCGCCAACGCCACCATGTCGGAGCGTTCCTTCCGCCGTCGTCGCCTGTGGCAGTCGTTGTCGTCCCGCGCCTTTGCCGCCATCACGCGCGTCTTCGCCCAGGACGAGACGGCCGTGCGCCAGTTCCTCGCGCTCGGCGTTCCCGACGCCGCCATCGGCCTTGCCGGCAACCTCAAGCTCGCCCGCGACGACGAGCGATCATCCGAGCGGCCGCTCGACGACCAGCGCGAAGCGATGGTCACCTTCGGCAACATCCATCCCGACGAGGTCGCCAGGCTGATGCCGGCCATCCGGCAGATTCTCGCTTCCCGCTCCGAGGCGCGCATCGTGCTGGTCCCGCGCCATCCGGCCAAGTTCACCGCTGCATCGGTCAGGGCCCTGTGTGGCTCCGACGTGGTCTTCGCCACCGCGCTCGCCGCCGTCCCCGCCTCGGCGCGCCTGGTCTGGGTCAACGCCATCGGCGTGCTCAGCAGCCTCTACCGACGCTCGCTGATCGGCGTGGTGTGCGGCACCTTCAACGCCGTCGGCGGCCACGACCTTGCCGAGCCGTTGCAGATGGGGGCGCTGGCGGTCTACGGCCCCAACATCGGGCGCCAGCAGGCGCTGCATGTCGCACTGGTCGCGGCGGGATGCTCGGTACAGGTCGCCGGCCCGGAGGAACTCGGCGACCTGGTCGTCAGGTTCCTTGCCAATCCCGGCAGCATCGATGTTCGCAGGGCCGGCTTCGGCGGCGCGGTCGCTGCCGCCCAGATCGCGCTCGAAACGGTCGCCGGCGCGGTGCTCGACGCCGCCTCCGGACATCGCCCCGCCTGAGCGGAGCGGCTGAGCGACGGGCTTACGAGGACGACGGTGCCAGCAAGTCTATCTTGATCGACTTGACGTCGGCGGCGGTACCCCCGCCGGGGATACCCGGCTCGATGACTAGGTAGTCGTCGCCGGTGCTGCTGGTGCGCTGGCTCGGCACGCGCCAGATCAGCGCCGCATCGGCGTATTGCTTGCCGAGGTTGGCGGTCTGCCACGGGCTGACGGCGAGCCCGCTCTGATAGGCGAAGCGCATGTTGACGGCGCCGCGGTCGGCCGAGGAGCGGGCGGTGATGGTTACCCGCATGCGCTTGCCGGCAAGCTCGGATGCCAGTCCGGCGCCGATCACCACCCGCACGCCGGCCGAATCGGTCGATGAGGAGACGCGGGCGAAACCGCCGTCGCCGTCGCTGGCGAGGTCGATCGGATTGTCGGAGGAGGACTCAAAGACGGTGGGATCGCGGCCGTTGAAGACGACGAAGGTCTGCTGGATGGCGAGCGGTGCGGCGGCGTTGCGCTGGGCTGTCGCCGCGTCGCTCACCTGATTGCGTGACTCGATCGGCAGCGTCACGCTGCTCTCGCGCGCCGGCCGCACCAGATAGAAGCCGAACCCGATCAGGATGACGGCAAGCACGCCGATGGTGCCGGCGAGGATGCGGATCTTGTCGCGCTCGCTGAGGCCGCCGCGGCGCGCGCGGGCGGCAAGTGCGCTGAGCTGCCCGCGCCGATAGGCGCGCGGCGCCGGATCGGGGGCCCAGCGGTCGTCGCTTCGCCGCGCTTTGTCGTAGTTCGGCGGGGCAGGTTCGGCCTCCGGCGCGGCCGCGACCGGCGGGCGCGGCACCAGCGATGACGGCTCGTCGACGTCTGCGCGGCGATCGCGCGGCGGCAGTGGCCGATAGGGACGCTTGCCGTGATAGTCCGGCTCGCCGTCCGCCATCTCGTCGAACGCCATCGCCAACTCCACCTCGATACGGTCGACCGCGGCGTCGAAGGCGGCGATGCGCCGCTCGATGTCGTCCTCGGCCAGTGGCGGCTGATAGGTCCACAGATGGTCGACCATGGCCTGCCGCGCCTGGGCGTAGACCTCGTCGCGATCCGCCGCGTCGCTGATGCCGCGGTCGAGGATCGACTGCTTGAGGAGGGAGTAGAAGTCGCTCACGTCGGCGGAGCTCCGCTCACCCCTGCAGGAGTTCCGGTCCGCCCATGATCAGCGGGTCCGTCCGCCCGATCACGGCGTCGTCCTTGCCGGGATAGTCGATCGCCGCGAGCATGTGGCGAATGATGTTGAGCCGGGCGCGATGCTTGTCGTTGCCGTGGACGATGGTCCACGGCGTGGCGCGGTTGTGGGTCGCCTTCAGCATGGTGTCGCGGGCTTGGGTGTAGGCGTCCCATTTGGTCAGCGCCGCCACGTCGATCGGCGAAAACTTCCAGATCTTCAGCGGGTCGTGCCGCCGCTCGTGGAAGCGCTTGAGCTGCATCTCGCGGCCGATGTCGATCCAGAACTTGAACAGCACCATGCCCTCGTCGACCAGCATCCTCTCGACAGCCGGCGCCTGCTTGAGGAAGATGCGCCGGTCGTCGGCGGTGCAGAAGCCCATCACTGGTTCGACGCCGGCGCGGTTGTACCAGGAGCGATCGAACAGCACCAATTCGCCGGCCGTCGGCAGGCGGTCGATGTAGCGTTGAAAGTACCATTCGCCGCGCTCGCGCTCGGTCGGCTTGGGCAACGCCACGTCGCGCGCGGTGCGCGGATTCATGTACTGGCGGATGGTGAAGATGGCGCCGCCCTTGCCGGCGGCGTCGCGCCCCTCGAACAAGGCGACCACGCGCCGGCCGGCGTCGTTGACATGGCGCTGCAGCTTGACCAGCTCGATCTGCAGGCGGACGAGGTCGTGCTCGTAGGGCTTCTTCTTGCGGGTGTCGTCGTAGGGGAAGCCCCCCGACCTGACCGCGCGCTTCTCGATCCAGTCGGGCAGCACCGGGTCGTCCAGATTGAACGGGCCGTGTGAGGTGACCACGACCGGGGCCGCCTCGTCGGGCACGATCACGGAGGGAATATCGCCCTGGCCGGACGCCGCGCCGCGCGCGCCCTTGTGGTGATCGTGGTGTTTTGCGCCCTTGCCCAAGAGTTTGCCTAGCCTGCGCCGTCGACACGCCCCGTCAGCTTGCCGCCACCCCGGCCGAGACCTTATATCGTCGATCGTCGATTCCCGACACCGTTCCGGTGGCGGGGCGACAATGCGGCGCGGCGGCGCCTGGTCTGGAACCATGAACTATGGCAACGACCGACTCCGAGCCCTGGCTCCGTGCCGCCGCCGATCGCCTGGCGGCACGGTTTGGCGACAAGCGCTGGATCGCGGCGGCCGCCGCCGCTTTTCTGGTCGTGCTGAGCGCCATTGGCGCGCTTGCCGTCGCCGTCGCCGCGGTCATCTTCGTCTTCTTCGCCGGGCTGATCTGGCTGCTACCGCGCCCGCGCGGCGGCGACCGGCTGGCGGCGCACCCGCAACCGGCCCTGGCCGCAATGTCGGAGGCCGGACTGAAGCTGTTCGCCGAAGCGCTGCCCGATCCCTGCTTCATGCTCGACCGGCGCGGCGTGGTTCGCTACGCCAACCGGCGGGCGGGCGCGCAGTTCGCCATCGGCGTCGGTGACGTATTCACCTTCCGCCTGCGCGTGCCCGACCTGCTTGCCGCCTTCGACCGGGTTGCCAAGGGCGGGCCACCCGAACGGGTTGAATTCGTCGAGCGGGTGCCGACCGAGCGCTGGTTCGCCGCCTGGTTCGCCCGCCTCGACGGTCACACCGATCCGCCGGGCGAGCTCGTCCTCCTCATCCTTGACGATATGAGCGAGCGCCGCCGCAGCGAGCGCGTGCGCGTCGACTTCGTCGCCAACGCCAGCCACGAGCTGAGGACGCCGCTCGCCTCGCTCACCGGGTTCATCGAAACGCTGCAAGGCCCCGCCCGCGACGACGCCGACGCCCGCCACCGCTTTCTGTCGATCATGCACGAACAGGCCGACCGCATGGCCCGGCTGGTCGACGACCTGCTGTCGCTGTCGCGCATCGAGATGAAGGAGCACCTGCGCCCGACCGATCACGTCGATCTCGTCGCCACCGTCCGCCACGTTGCCGATTCGCTGGAGCCGCTCGCCCGCGATCTTGGCGTGGCGATCGAGGCCAGGCTGCCATCGTCGCCGGTGACCGTCAGCGGCGACCGCGACGAGCTGATTCAGGTGTTCGAGAACCTGATCGAGAACGCCTGCAAGTACGGCCAGAGCGGCAAGCGGGTCGTGGTCACCCTCACGGCCGCTGGCGGCGGCCCGTCGGTATCGGTGCGCGACTTCGGTCCGGGCATCGCCACCAACCATCTGCCGCGCCTCACCGAGCGCTTCTACCGCGTCGACGTGGAAGCCAGCCGCCAGCACCGCGGCACCGGTCTCGGCCTTGCCATCGTCAAGCACATCCTCGCCCGCCACCAGGCGCGCATGGCGGTGGAAAGCACCCTCGGCGAGGGGGCGACCTTCACCGTGACATTTCCCGCCGCCGCGGCCGTGGCGGAGACCGGTGCCAGCGGGGAAAGCCAGTCCGCCGAACGGCTTGGCGCGTCATAAAACTGTTATCCGACCGACATAAGCCCTTTGCCGGCGATCACTAAGTTGGCGCGTGCGCGGACGGGCGATCGCTGGTCTGCGCGTCCATCGTTCCGCACACCACCCCAAAACAGGGAGAGGCCAGGTGAAACACATCAACCTCGCCATTGCGGCGGGCCTTGCCGCCGCCACATTGTCAGTCTCCGTAGCCAGCGCCGCCAACCTTTCGGGCGCCGGTGCAACCTTCCCCTATCCGATCTACGCCAAGTGGGCCGACGCCTACAAACACAAGACCGACATCGGCCTGAACTACCAGTCGATCGGTTCGGGTGGCGGCATCAAGCAGATCGAGGCCAAGACCGTCACCTTCGGCGCCTCCGACGCGCCGCTGACCCCGGATGTGCTCGACAAGTTCGGCCTCATCCAGTTCCCGACCGTGATGGGCGGCATCGTGCCGGTGGTCAATCTTGCCGGTATCAAGCCGGGCGAGCTGATCATCGACGGTCCGACGCTGGCCGATATCTTCCTCGGCAAGATCACCAAGTGGAATGATCCCGCCCTTGCCAGGCTCAATCCGTCCGTCAAGCTGCCCTCGACGGCGATCGCCGTCGTCCACCGCTCGGACGGGTCGGGCACCACGTTCAACTTCACCTACTACCTCGCCGACGTCAGCGCCGCCTGGAAGAGCGATGTCGGCACCGCGACCTCGGTCGAATGGCCGGTGGGCATCGGCGCCAAAGGCAACGAAGGCGTCGCCAACAACGTCCAGAACACCAAGGGCTCGATCGGCTACGTCGAGTACGCCTACGCCGTGCAGAACAAGATGACCTACGCCGGCATGATCAACAAGGACGGTAAGACGGTCCAGCCGACCGCCACCGCCTTCGCTGCGGCCGCCGCCAACGCCGACTGGAAGGGCACACCCGGCTATGGCGTGATCCTCGCCAATCAGCCCGGCGCCGAGACCTGGCCGATGACCGCGGCGACCTTCATCCTCATGTACAAGAAGCCGGCAGATCCCGCTGCCTCGGCTGAGGCCCTCAAGTTCTTCGCCTGGGCCTATGCCAACGGCGACCAGATGGCCGAGGACCTCATCTACATCCCGATGCCCGACAGCGTCGTCAAGGACGTCGAGACGCGCTGGGCCGCCGAGATCGTCAGCTCCGACGGCAAGCCGGTCTATGACGCAAGCATGTAGAAGCCTCAGGATGACCGCGTGATGGCGTGTGGGCGCTCTCCGTTCCGCACGGGGGGCGCCCACGCCGCTCGCTGTCGCAATCCGGCGCGCAGCACCCGCCGCCGGCGGCACTGTCGGCGGTGCTCCGTCTAAGGTAGATATCCGGAGATTTCGGATGACCGAGGTTGCGTTGCGCGCCGCCAGTGAAATCGCAGTGACCGACTCAGGCCGCCTTCGGGCCTTGCGTCGCTTTGTGGTGGTGGAGGCCTCGTTTCGTGCTGCCACCCTCGTTGCCGCGCTGCTCGTGCTCATCCTGCTCGGCGGCGTGATCCTCTCGCTGATCATCGGCTCGCTCCCGGCGTTCCGCGCATTCGGCTTCGGGTTCTTGACGACCCAGTCATGGAATCCGGTCACCAACAAGTTCGGCGCCATTGCGCCGGTCTACGGCACGGTGGTGACGTCGATCATCGCCATGGCCATCGGCATCCCGGTCTCTTTCGGCATCGCCATTTTCCTGACCGAGCTGTGCCCCTACCGGTTGCGCCGGCCGATCGGCACGGCCATCGAGCTGCTTGCCGGCATCCCTTCGATCATCTACGGCATCTGGGTCCTGTTTGTTTTCGCCCCGTTCCTGCAAGTGACCTTGCAGCC
>CAZSWL010000385.1:0-4220 GCA_964610725.1 uncultured Bauldia sp. | reverse complement strand
CAATTTCCGCTTCTTCGACAACCGCCAGAAATACCTGCTGTTCGTCACCACCTGCGGCGAAAAATCGGTGATCGCCGGGCGGGTCGCCGAGGAGCTGGCCAACATCAAGCCGCGGCCGCCGGCGCTCAGGCTGTTCGACGCCGGCATGGGCGACGGCACCGTGCTCGCCCGCGTGATGCGCGCCATGCACGCCCGCTTCGCGACGCTGCCCTTCTACATCGTCGGCAAGGAAATCAGCCTGGAAGACATCCGTTTGTCGCTCGACAAGCTGCCCGACCGCTTCTGCGAGCACCCGGCGACGGTGATCGTCTTCACCAACGCGTTCTACTCGGAGGCGCCGTGGCTGAGGGTCAATTCGCCGGGCGCGGCCGCCAGCATGGTGTGGCATGAGGTGGCGCTGACCGGCGGCGATTCGTATCATTTCGAGGAGCAGATCGCCGCGCTGCGGCCGTTCCTCGCGCGCAACTGGACGACGACGGCGAGCCCGAAGACCGGCAACCCCGTCTACGACCGCCCGGTGATGCTGGTCATGTATCGCCAGGACCACCGCTTCTTGCTCGACCAGCTCATCCCGCGTCCCGGCAAGGCGCAAGCCGACTACGACCTGGTCATCGCCTCGCAGCCCTACCGGGCGCGGGTGGCGGCCGAGTTCAAGGCCAGGCGGGTGATCGCGCCGCTCGCCCGCGCGCTCGGGCCGGGTGGCCGCCTGATCGCCATCCATTCGCACGGCCACGACCCCGGCATGGAGATCATCAGCCGCATGTGGCCGGACGAGGACCCGTTCCGCAGCGACCGCCACGCCGTGCTCGCCGCGGTCAAGCGCGAGCTCGGTCCTGCCCGTCACGACTTCAATTTCAACGCCTTCTCAGACAGCCGCGCCATCTTCCGCTACAGCATGCATACGCTGCCGAGCGAGGTCGCCGATGAGATCGGCACCTCGACCCTGTTTGCGGCGTGGAACGCCGCCATCTACGTCGCCCAGATCGAGTACGAACGGCTCGACGAGGTGGTCAGGACCGGCGGCTACATCGAGGCCACCCGCGAGGTGCTGAAAGCGCACGGCGGGCTCTGGTTCCTCGACGAATCCTACGTCATCTCGCGTCGGCGGACGTGATGAGCGCCGTTGTGCGAGGCGACATCCGTGTCCGGCTGGCCGAGCTGCTGCGTGCGGCCTCGATCGAAATTCCGGCGCGGCCGGAATCGGTGGAGAGCCTGCACGCGGCATTCGCTCCCGGCTCGCCGGTCTTCGTCAGCCAGCCGCCGGGCGGCGACTACCGTGCCGGCGTGGCGACGGCGACGGCGATCCGGCGTGCCGGCTTTCGCCCGGTGGCGCACGTGGCGGCGCGCAACCTGGCAAGCGCGGACGAGTTCGACGATTACCTCGGCCGTCTGGTCGGCGAGGCGGGGGTCGACCGGGTGCTGCTGATCTCGGGCGACCGGCGGGCGGCGCGCGGACCCTACCGCTCGGTGATCGACGTGCTGGCCAGCGGGCGGATCGAGGCATCGGGCATCGGCGCGGTCGGCATCGCCGGCCACCCGGAGGGCCATCCGGCGGTCGCCGCCGCGGAGCTCGACGAGGCGCTCATTGCCAAGCACGACGCGGCTCGTCGTGCCGGGCTTGCCTGCTTCATCGTCACCCAGTTCTGCTTCGCGGCGGCGCCCATCCTTGCCTACCTCGCCCGGGTCGAGCGACTGGGGATCGCCGCGCCGGTGAGGGTCGGGGTGGCCGCGCCGGCAAGCGTGGCAACGCTGATCAGGTTCGCCGAGCGTTGCGGAGTCGGCGCCTCGCTGGACAGGTTGCGCAGCCATGCCGAGACGGTCGGCGGCGTCAACGGCGAGAGCGGACCGCAGGACCTCCTCGATGAGCTTGCCGCCGGTTTGGCGCTGATGCCGGCCGACAGGGTCGCCGGCATCCATCTCTATGCCTTCGCAGGCGTTGCGGCGGCGGCCGGCTGGTTGGCGACGACGCTTGCCGGCCTCTATCCGTCGGTCGCCCGCAAGGCGGCCGGCGGCTAGCCCACCGCGATTACCGTCGCCGCGGTGACGGCGGCGAGCCGGTTCGGGTCGACGGCGAAGACCGCGTTGGGCGTGCCGGCCGCTGCCCACACCGTCTCATATTGCAACAGGTCGGCGTCGAGATAGGGGACAAGCGGGGTGGCGTGAGCGAAGGGCGGGACGCCGCCGATGGCAAAGCCGGTGTTGGCGCGCACGAAATCCGCGTCGGGGCGCACCACCGCCTCGCCGAGGTGGCCGGCAAGGGCCCGCTCGTCGACCCGGTTCTTGCCGGAGACCAGCACCAGGATCGGGCGGCCGGTCCCCTTTCCCTTGAATATCAACGACTTGACGATCTGGCCGAGAGCGCATTGACAGGCCGCCGCCGCCTCCGCGGCGGTGCGGGTGGACGCGGCCATGACCCGCACCGTGACCACCAGGCCGAGGGCATCGGCAGCCGCCACCACCCGTTTCACCGCGTCGGGAACCGGGTTCACAGCCGATTCCTCCGGCCCGCCGGCGGCGTTTCACCGGCCCGGTGGCGGGCAAGTGGCCCGCGGCGTGCACCGTTGCGGCGGGGCGTGCCCCTCTTGAGGCCGCCACGCTGGCGGCGCATTTTTGCTAACATTCCATTAACCGTGGCATCCACCGGTCGGAGCATAGTTCGTGAGCGATACCACCGACAACAACGCCGAGAAGGTGCGCAGCCTGCGTGACGCCATCCGCAAGGTGCGTATGGCCGAGACCGAACGCTCCGACGTGGTGGTCGAATTGCGTGATGCCGAGCGGGCGCGACTGGAACTGCTCGCCGACGAATTGAAGGGCGTGTTCGCCGAGGTCCCCGGTGAGGACGAGCAGTTCATCTTCACCGTGGCGGCGGGAACGCCGCCGCGCCTGTGGATCGACATGACGTCGTTCGTGGTCATGGGCCGCGACCGCCGCACCTACCGCTTCCTCAAGGACACCCGCCTCGGCCGCACCGTCATCCTGGAAACCGCCAAGATCGACGACGTGGCCGACACCATCACCAACTACGTCGCCGAGCGCATCATCGAGCGCGAGCGGGCGATCGAGGGCGATTGGCTGATCAAGCGCGTGATGCGCGACGAGGCAAGCCGCCGCAAGGAGGCGCGCGCGGTGGCAGCGGCGGCGGTCGCGCCGGCGCCGGTCAAGCGCGACACCATCAACCTCGGCTGGATCGTGGCGGCGCTGCTGGCCGGCATCCTGATCGGCGTCATCGTGCTGTTCGGCTACGCCTGGATCGCCGTCGGCTGAGACGTCAGCCGACGATGCGCTGCGGCTCGCCGGCAACCACGCCGCCGTCGGCACAGCGGTGCTGGCTGAGGTCGACCGTCCAGGCGCCCTGGCCGCCGTCGATGCGCAAGAGGTTGTAGGAGCCGCCGGGTCGTCCGTCATGCGGCCTGAGCGAGGCGGCGGTGGCGCCGACCACCGGCACCGGCGCGGCCGGCCCGGCGATGTGGGCGAGGCTGAAGCGGTGGTTGTGTCCGTGCAGGACGAGCTCGGCGCCGGCGCCGGCGATTGCCCGGCGCACCTCGCCGGCGTCGGTCAGCCGGCGCAGCCACGGTGTGGCGCCGGCGACCGGCGAATGGTGGATGAGGACGATGCGGAAGAGACCGGCGCGGCCGGCCGCCGCCAGCGCCGCGGCCAGCGCCGCGGCCTGTGGCTTGCCGACGCGGCCGGTGGCGAATCCCGGCGGAGCCGGCACCGCCGTGGTGACGCCGACCAGGGCGACAGGACCGCGCCGGCGCACGAAGGGAAAGTCGGCGCCGGCAGGTGCGTCGCCGGTCATGAACGGTCGCCACAAACGGTTGAACTCGGCGAAGGCGCCGCGGACGTAGGCGTCGTGGTTGCCGGGAACGACGGAGACGTCGTCGGCCGGGCCGAGGGCGTCGAGCCAGGTGCGCGCGTGCGCGAACTCGGCCGGCAGCGCCAGATTGACGAGATCGCCGGTGACGGCGATGTGATCGGGGTGGGCGGCGTGGAGATCGGCGAGGAGCGCGTCGGTCACCGCGTCGTCGTGAACGCGACGGCGGTTGCGGACCCAGTTCCAGTAACCGAACAGACGCTTGCCGGCGAGGTCGGCGAGGGTGACCGGCGGCAGCGAGCCGAGGTGCGGGTCGGAAAGGTGGGCGAGCAGGAATGCCATTGCCGCCGGCTCTTAGCCGACAGGGCGGGGCAGGGGAAGGGACGGTGCGGACGGCCGTGCG
>CAZSWL010000384.1:0-6913 GCA_964610725.1 uncultured Bauldia sp. | reverse complement strand
GTGACCGCGATCCACCAGGCGGTCGTGCAATCGGGGATGTTCGATCTCGCCAACGTGCGCACCCGTGCCGCGCCGCGCACCCTTTATCGCATCGCCGACGGTCGCGCGGAAAACGCCTTTCTCCACATCGTCGCGCGCATCCGTCGCGGACGCAGCGTCGCCGCCCGGCAGTCGCTCGGCGGCGAGCTTCTGCGTGTGGCCAAGGAGGCGATCGCCGGTTTGCCCGCACCACCGCCGATCGCCATCTCGGTCGACATCCAGGAAATCGATCCGGAAATGCTGTTCCGACACGTGACCATCAAGCAGCAGTGACCGGGGACAGCGGGGCGGCCTTCTGCGCGATCGCGTCGCGCGACTTCGCACGCTCGTCAGTCGGCCGCGTCCTCCTTCATTTGGCGTCACCGGGGCCCTCGAATATCCGCCTGCATGAATTGCTGACGTGGGCGCGCATGGCGGTTCGCGCGCCTTCCGCGTCGCCGGCATCGATGCTTTCGTAAATCCTGACGTGCTCCGCCTGGATAGTCAGCAGGTGCTCCATCGGGCGGCGCATCGACAGGCGACGCGCAAGATCGATTGCGAATTCGATGGGATGATGCATTACCTCCATGGCGCCGGCGAAAAATTCGTTGCCGGAAGCCGTGGCTACGCCGGCGTGGAACTCGTAATCGGCGTCGACGCCGACCATGCCGGCCTCTATGGCCATGGCGATCCTGTCGAGCGCGTCGCGGATGGCCTGCAGACTGTCGGCTGATCGATTTTCGGCTGCGAAATAGGCGGCCTCACCCTCGACGCAGACGCGGAAATCGTAGCATTGCTTCAGTTGTGCCAGACTGGTGACCGGCCCAAAACTGGCGATCGCCGGCAGCGCCGGCGGGCGACTGGAACGCTTCTGGACGAAGCTGCCCGACCCTTTGCGCGAGATGATGATGCCGCCCGAGCGCAAGCGCGAAAGCGCCTCGCGGATCACCGGGCGCGAGACGTTGAACCGCTGGGCAAGTTCGCCCTCGGCAGGCAGGCGAGTTCCTTCGGCGAATTCCCCCCGTTCGATCAGTTCGGCGAGGCGTTGATAGAGTTGATCGCCCAGCCGTGCGGCCGGGACCACGCCTTCCCACCCGTTGTCGTGGCCGGCCACTGCCAAGATGCGGCTCTCTATGTGTCTTACAACTTGACAAGCGTAGAACCAAAGCGCGGCAAGTTCAACATCTTACAGCGCAGGCGAGACGGCGCATTGAGGTGAATTCCACCGTCGCACCCACCGGAATCAGATTGACAGGTTTACCGACTTCGTGAACTCTAGTTCAGTTGGTTGGAAACAGCCCTGACTCCCGTAAGAGGAGGGGGGAAACGCAGCGCCATGGTCGACCAGTCGCGTCCAAGCGCGTCAGAGATCGCCTCCGTCGGTGCCCCGGCGCCGAGCGGCGCCGCGGAGAAGACGGACCTCCTGGCTGTACGTGATATTTCCAAACGATTCGGAGGGACGCTCGCCCTCGATCGGGTGTCGTTGCACCTCAGGCCTGGCGAGATCCTCGCGCTGCTCGGCGAGAACGGAGCCGGCAAGTCGACGTTGATCAAGATTCTGGCCGGCGTCTACTCGCTCGATTCCGGCAGCGTCTTTTTTCGCGGGCGCGAGGTGACCCACTCGCTGCGCCGCCTCCCGATTGCTTTCATCCACCAGGACCTCGGCCTCATCGACTGGATGACGGTCGCCGAAAACATATGTTTGACTCTCGGTTATCCTCGCCGGCGCGGGATCGTCGACTGGCAGGCGGCGCGCCGCCGCGCCGCCCGCGCGCTTGAGGCTCTCGGCGGGGATATCGATCCCGATGTTCGCATCCAGGACCTCAGCCGCACCGAGAAATCGCTCGTTGCGATCGCCCGCGCTCTTGCCGCTGAGGCGGAGATCCTCGTGCTCGACGAACCGACCGCGAGTCTGCCCGCCGACGAGGTGGCGCGCCTGTTCCATGCGCTCCGTCGTCTGCGCGATCGCGGCGTTGGCCTGATCTACGTGTCCCATCGGCTCGACGAGGTTTTCGAGATTGCCGACCGCATGGTGGTGCTGCGCGACGGCCGTGTCGCGGGCGAGCGGCGCGTCGCTGATACCACCTCCGACGAGGCGATCCTGCTGATCGTCGGCCGCGAACCCTCGCAGGTCTTCCGCCGCCCGGCCGACCGCCATGGTTCGCCGCGCCTGGCGCTGCGCTCGCTCGTCGTCGACGAAGTCGGCCCCATCGATTGCCAGATCCACGCCGGCGAGATCGTTGGTTTGGTCGGGCTGCGCGGCGCCGGTCAGGAGAGCATCGGCCGGGCCTTGTTTGGCTTGGCGCCGATTGTCAGCGGGCAGGTTCTGCTCGACGGCGAGGTTGTCGAGGTGACTTCGCCACGCCAGGCGATGAATTTCGGAATAAACCTGGTTTGCGCCGACCGGGTAGGCGAATCGATCGTGCCCAATCGAACCGTGCGTGAAAACCTCTTCCTCAATCCGCTCGCCGCCGGCCTCGGCCCGTTTTCCTTGCTCATGCCCGGACGCGAATCGAAGGCATCGCGCGAGCTCGGGCAGAAGGTCGGGCTTCGTCCCAACGACCCGCACCTGCCGATCGAGCTTCTCTCCGGCGGCAATCAACAGAAGGTGGTGATCGGCAGGTGGCTTCATCTGGCCGCCGATATCTATGTCTTCGAGGATCCGACCGCCGGCGTCAACGTCGGCGCCAAGGCAGAGATATACCGGCTGTTCGACGTTGCGCTCGAGGCCAGGGCGGCTATCGTGATCGTCTCGACCGACTTCGAGGAAGTCGCCAAGGTCTGTCACCGCGCGCTGGTGTTTGATCGTGGTCGTGTGGTGGCCGAGCTTGCCGCCGACGATCTCTCCGTCGAAAACCTGCTCGCTGCGGCATCGGCCAACATCGCCCAGGCGGGGGAGGCGGCGCACGACGTCGCGCCGGAGGCCCATGCAGTCAATTAGGTCGAACGCGCTTGAGCCTACCCGATCGGAGCTGGCGACGCTGTCACGCTGGCAGGCGATCGGTCGCCTGTTGCCGGTTTACGGGCTGCCGTTGCTGACGCTCTTTCTGATCGTGTTTTTCTCTTTGCTGTTGCCGAATACCTTCCCCACCTATCTGAATTTCCGCTCCATTCTCGCCGACAAGGCGATCATTGCCCTGCTGTCGCTCGCCGCGACGTTGCCGATGATGGCCGGTCGCATCGACCTCACGGTCGGCTTCGGCATCGTCATGTGGCACATCCTCGCCATGTGGCTGCTGGTCAAGACCGGCGTGCCGTGGCCGCTGGCGATGCTGATCGTGCTTGCCGCCGGCGCGTTTGTCGGTCTGATCAACGGCCTTTTGGTCGAGATCGCGCAGATCGATTCCTTCATCGCGACGCTCGGCACGGGCACCATCCTCTACGCCCTTGCGTTGTGGCTGACCGACGGTCGCCAGATCATCGGCGTGCTCCCCAGGGGCTTCATCGACATCAACACGCTGTCGATCGCGGGCATCCCCATACCCGCCCTGTACGTGGTGGGTATTGCCATCGCGCTGTGGATCGTCAGTGAGCGGTTGCCGCTCGGCCGCCATATCTATGCCATCGGCGCCAACGAGAAGGCCGCGGCGCTGAACGGCATCCCGGTCCGCGCCTACGTCATTGGCGTCTTCGTTGCCTCCGGCCTGGTCGCCGGCTTCGCCGGCTGCGTGCTCGCCGCCAAGCTGAGAATCGGCCAGGCCAACGTCGGGCTGGACTATCTGTTGCCGGCGTTGGTGGGCGCCTTCCTTGGTTCCACCACGATCAAGCCAGGCCGTGTCAACGTGTGGGGCACGATCTTTGGCGTGCTGGTTCTCGCCGTCGGCATCTCGGGCATTCAGCAGCTCGGCGGCCAGTTCTTCGTCGAGCCGCTCTTCAACGGCGTCACCCTGGTCATCTCGATCGCGCTTGCCGGATTCGCGCAACGCCGTCGCTCGGCGGTGCGCACCACGCAGACGACCGAGGCGCCGGAAATGGCCCAGAACAAGGCGGGGGCAGTCGCCTCCGCCGTCAAGTCGGGCGATCGCTCATGACCGGCGGTTGCCGCAAACCCGGCTGAATTGCCGGACCACACCCGGATGACGTTCCGGAGGACCTGAGGGAGGAATGAAGATGTCGAAGATACGAGTTGTGGCGGGGGCCCTGTTGGCTTGCACCGCCGTCGTCGGGTGGTCACTCGGCACCGCCTGGGCGGCCGATGACCAGTTCATGGCCGATGCCAAGGCCTACATCGAGCAGGCCACCGCACCGGTGACGAAGTGGGATGGGCCCACGACAGGCCCCAAGGCCCAGGGCCACAAGCTGATCGTCTACGCCTCGGCCGATCAGCGCAACGGCGGCGCCAGCGGCGTCGGTGACGGCGCCCAGGAGGCGGCCAAGGCGCTTGGTTGGGACTTTCGCATTATCGATGGCCAGGGATCGGTGCCGGGGCGCACTTCGGCGCTGACTCAGGCGATCGCCCTCAAGCCGGATGGCATCATCCTCGGTACCATTGACGCCGCCGAGCAGGCGCCGATCATCGAGCAGGCCGTTGCCGCCGGCATCAAGGTCGTCGGCTGGCATTCCGGCCCGGGTCCCGGCAAGATCGACGCGGTCCCCGAGGTCTTCACCAACATCACCACCGATCCCAACGAGGTCGCCAAGGCGTCGGGCCTTTATGCCGTCGTTGATTCGGGCGGCACCGCGGGTGTCATCCTCTTCACCGACTCGATCTATGCCATCGCCACCGCCAAGACCAACGCCGAGAAGACGGCGGTGGAGGGCTGCTCGGGCTGCAAGGTGCTGGAAGTGGTCGACACGCCGATCGGCGATCTTTCCAACCGCATGGGACAGCTGACGACGTCGCTGCTGTCCAAGTACGGCAAGCAGTGGACCTACTCCATCGCCGTCAACGATCTCTACTTCGACTTTGCCGCGCCTTCGCTGCAGTCGGCTGGTATCGATCCGGCCACCGGCTATCCGCGCAACATCGCGGCCGGTGACGGCTCGGTGCCGGCGTTTCAGCGCATTCGGCAACAGCAGTATCAGGTTGCCACCGTCGCCGAGCCGCTGCACCTGCACGGCTGGGAGTGCATCGACGAGCTGAACCGGGCCTTCGCCGGCGCGCCGCCGTCGGACTACGTCGCCCACGTCCACCTGTTCGTCCACGCCAACATCGACAAGGATGGTGGCGATCAGAACACCTTCGACCCGGGCAACGGCTATCGGGACGAGTACAAGAAGATCTGGGGCGTGAACTAAGGACGGTCGACCTCGACACGCAAACTGCGGACGGCGCCTGCGGGCGCCGTCTTCGCATGTGCGGTCAGCCCGTGTATTCCATGATGTAGAGGCCGGCGCCGCTCCAGTCCGTGCAGTAGCAGATGCCGTTCTTGTCGACGAACACGTCGGCCGAATGCAGCACCACCGGCCGGTTGGGGCGGGGATCGACCAGCTTCTTGGGCGCCGGCGGCACGCAGGCTGCCACCTCGACAGGACGGAACTGGTCGCGGATGTCGTAGACCCTGACGCCGGCGTTCTGGTAGGTCGAAAAGATCAGTTCGGAGCTGACGAACGAGCCCGGGCGGTTTTCATGAATATTGTGCGGGCCGAAGTGACCGCCGACCGCGATGTAGTCCCGGTCGTCCGGTTCCGGGAACGTTGCGACGCTGATCGGGTTCGACTTCACCTGGTTGTCGAACACCCATATCGGTTTGAAGCCGTCCGCCCTTTCGTCGAGCACCGCCTCGTCGAGCACGATCAACAGGTTGCGGTCGGGCAACGGCAGGCAGTTGTGGGTGCCACCGCCGAACGGCGGTGCCCAGTTCTTGTGAACGATCTGCTTCGGCGCCGCCTTGTCCTTGACGTCGACCACCACCAGACACGCGTCCCGCCAGGCGCAGTAGGCGATATCGTCGTGGATGACGGCGTGGTGGAGACCGTAGCGCCCCTCCGGCAGCGGCCAGTCGCCGTGCTCGCCGGCGGCGAGGTTCATTCCCGGCAACCAGTAGCGTCCCACCATCTCCGGCTTTCGCGGATCCCGCATGTCGATGGTGATGAGGATGTAGTCGCTGAAGCCGTCCATCATTGCCGAGGCGTACGCCCAACGACCGCCCACGTACCAGATGCGATGCAGCCCGGTTCCCTCGACCGGCATGAACCCGATCTGCTTGGGCTCGGCCGGCTGCGAAATGTCGAACACCGCCATGCCGGCCGACCAGTTGCGGGTCGTCGGTGTCTCGTGCTCGTCGTGACGCCCGGCCTTCGGCTTGTAGTAGTTGCGCTCGTCGGCCATTTCGGGTTGCGAGAACATGTCGCGGCCGTGCACCAGCAGCAGGAGGTCGTCGTGGACCTGGAGATGCAGGCTCCAGGTGTTGGGCGGGTTCTCGACGTAATTGACCGTCTTGGGGGCAGTCGGATCGCGGACGTCGACGACGCTGAAGCCGCGCGAGCAGACATGGCCGATGTAGGCGTAACCGTTGTTGACCATGATCTGCTGGCCATCGGAGCGGCCAGCCTGGTCGCTGTGGCCGATGAGGCGCATGTTGCGTGCATACGCGGGCTTGATCGCATCTTTGGCCATGGGCCGGTCCTCCCGCTCTCGTTTCAGCCTTGGTATTCGATGATGTAGAGCCCGGCGCTCACGTCGGTGAGGTAGCACAGACCGTTCCTGTCGACGAAGACATCGGCCGCATGCAGTACCACCGGTCGCCCTGGGCGATGATCGACCCACCGCACCGGCGGCGGCGCGACGAAAGCAGCCACTTCCGTCGGCCGGTATTGGTCCTTGATGTTGTAAACGCGTAGCCCCGCGTTCTGGTAGGTCGAGAAGATCAGCTCCTCGCTGACGAAGCTCCCCGGCCGGTTCTCGTGGATGTTGTGCGGGCCGAAGTGACCGCCGACCTTGAGGTAGTCCTTG
>CAZSWL010000383.1:0-3731 GCA_964610725.1 uncultured Bauldia sp. | reverse complement strand
CCTCGCCGCCAAGGGGGCACGCATCCTCGGCGACGGCGAGCCCAAGATCGGGGCGCACGGCAAGCCGGTCATCTTCGTCCATCCCAAGGACTTCCTGGGCACGCTCATCGAGCTGGAGCAGGCGTGAGCGTCATCGGCTTCGTCGTGCCCCCTTTCATTCTGTGACGGCCGGTTTGCTTTGCCGTCTTACCTTGGCGCATGGGCGGGCAGAACGAGAAGGCGAGGTGGTGCGCGACGGCGCGCACAGCGTGCTGGCAGGACCGCATCTGCTGCATACCGTGGTGACGACGCCGGTGGTTAGGGCCGCGGTGGTCGCCCTCTTGCGGATACTGGTCACCAAGCAGTTCCGCCTGTGCCAATAAAAAAGCAAGGCCTTCCGGCCTTGCTCCACGAGTTCCGCGTCTCAACCCTTCCGACAACGCCCTTGGGCCCAATAGGCGCTTGGACCTTGTTGTCAGGGCGCTGTGGCAGCAGCCAACCGGCGCGCGCGAAGGGATCTTCCTCCCAAGACTTAGACCGCGATGCCTTTTCTGGGACCGGCGGCCAGTCCGGCCACCACCTCCCGCTTATGGAATGAACCCTAGCCAAACTGAAGGCACTTGTCACCATTTTGTGAGCACCGTCGCAAGAATTTTGCGCGAATCGCCCGTTGCGCGCCAAGTAGTCAGCGGGCACCGGTGCCAAATTCGGCGGCAGTCGATCGGGCGGGACCAAGGGCTTGTGTTTTTGCGGGCGTGCCGATTGACTGCCTCGCCCGTTAAGCCTGTTTGAGGATGGTTTGCGACAATGCGTCTGTCCCGCTACTTCCTGCCGATTCTGCGCGAGACGCCGAAGGAGGCCGAGGTGATCTCGCACCGGCTGATGCTGCGCGCCGGCATGATCCGCCAACAGGCGGCCGGCATCTACTCATGGCTGCCGCTCGGCCGGCGGGTGCTGGCCAAAATCGAGCAGATCGTGCGCGAGGAGCAGGACCGCGCGGGCGCCATCGAGATCTTGATGCCGACCCTGCAGCCGGCCGACCTGTGGCGCGAGAGCGGTCGCTACGACGACTACGGCAAGGAGATGCTGCGCATCACCGATCGTCACGAGCGCGACATGCTCTACGGGCCGACCAACGAGGAAATGGTGCTCGATATTTTTCGCGCCTACATCAGCTCGTATCGGGCGCTGCCGCTCAATCTCTATCACATTCAGTGGAAGTTCCGTGACGAGGTGCGCCCGCGATTCGGCGTCATGCGCGGGCGCGAATTCCTCATGAAGGACGCCTACTCGTTCGACATCGACAAGGCGTCGGCGCTGGTGGCCTACGACAAGATGTTCATCGCCTACCTGCGGACGTTCGCCCGCATGGGTCTCACCGCCATACCGATGCGCGGCGAGACCGGACCGATCGGCGGTGACCTCAGCCACGAGTTCCTGGTGCTCGCCGACACCGGCGAATCGGCGGTTTACTGCGACAAGGCAATTCTCGACACGCCGGTGCCGGGCGAGGACGTCGACTACGACGGCGATCTGCGAGCGCTGATCGATCCGTGGACGGCGCATTATGCGGCCACCGAGGACGTGCATGAGGCCGATCGCTTCGACCATGAAGTGCCCAAGGACCGGCAGCTCGCCACGCGCGGCATCGAAGTCGGGCAGATATTCTATTTCGGCACCAAATACTCGGTGCCGATGAAGACGACGGTATCGGGGCCGGACGGCGTCGACCGGGCGGTTCATGGAGGCTCGTACGGCATTGGGGTGTCACGGCTCGTCGCGGCGGTGATCGAGGCAAGCCACGACGAGGCGGGCATCATCTGGCCGGACACCGTGGCGCCGTTCGCGGTCGGGCTGATCAACCTCAAGGCGGGCGCTGACGCTGTCGACGCGGCCAGCGACGGTCTCTACGCGCGTCTCAAGAAAGCCGGAATTTCAGTGCTTTACGATGATCTCGACCAGCGGGCCGGAGCCAAGTTCGCAACCATGGACCTGATCGGGCTGCCGTGGCAGGTGATCGTCGGGCCCAAGGGGCTGGAGCGGGGCGAGGTGGAAATCAAGCGGCGAGCGAGCGGCGCGCGCGAGACCCTCGCGCTCGACGCGGTGATCAACCGGTTGGTCGGCGAAGGAAAGCGGTAGGCGAATGGCGACTCCGATTGGCACGCGGCCCTTCGCCCGCTACGAGTGGACGATTGCCGGTCGCTATCTGCGATCGCGCCGTCGGGAAGCCTTCATCTCGGTCATCGCCGGGTTTTCCTTCATCGGCATCATGCTGGGCGTCGCCACCCTGATCATCGTCATGGCGGTCATGAACGGGTTCCGCGCCGAGCTGATCAGCAAGATCCTCGGCCTCAACGGGCACCTGATCGTCCAGCCGATGGACAGCAAGCTCACCGACTACGCCGGCGTCGCCGATCGCATCGCGCAGGTGCCAGGCGTGAAGGCGGCGGTGCCGCTGGTCGAGGGTCAGGCGCTGGCGAGCGGCGAGAACTCGTCAAGCGGCGTGCTGGTGCGCGGCCTGCGTCAGCAGGATCTGCCCAAGGTCCCCGACATCTTCAACAACGTCCGCTTGGGCACGCTTGCCAACTTCGACAAGTCGGGCGGCGTCGCCATCGGCACGCGGCTCGCCGCGGACCTCGGCCTGACCATCGGTTCGCGACTGACACTGGTGCAACCGCACGGCGCGATCACGCCGTTTGGCGTCACACCGCGCATCAAGGCCTACCCGGTGGTTGCGATCTTCGAGATCGGCATGTCGGAATACGATTCGACCGTCGTCATCATGCCGTTCTCGCAGGCGCAGCTCTATTTCGACCTTGCCGGCCAGGCGAGCGCGATCGAGGTCTATCTCCACGACGCCGACGCGGTCGACAGGCTGAGGCCGGCGATCGAGCACGCCGCCAACCGCCAGGTGCTGCTGACCGACTGGCAGGAGCGCAACGCGACCTTCTTCTCCGCCCTCGAGGTCGAGCGCAATGTCATGTTCCTGATCCTCACGTTGATCGTGCTGGTGGCGGCGCTCAACATCATCTCGGGCCTCACCATGCTGGTGAAGGACAAGGCTCACGACATCGCCATCCTGAGAACCATGGGGGCGACGCGGGGTGCGATCCTGCGCGTGTTCTTCATCACCGGTGCGTCGATCGGCACGTTCGGGACGCTTGCCGGCTTCGTCATCGGGGTGGTGGTCAGCCTCAACATCGAGCCGATCCGCCAGTTCATTTCGCGGCTGACGCGGACCGAGCTGTTCTCGCCGGAGCTCTACTTCCTCAGCCAGTTGCCGGCCCAAATGGATGGACGCGAGACCGCCACGGTCATCGTCATGGCGCTGGCGTTGTCGTTCCTGGCGACCCTGTATCCGGCCTGGCGAGCGGCACGGCTCGATCCGGTCGACGCGCTGCGCTACGAATGACAACAACGCCCCAACACACGCGCAAGGCGACGCGACGGCCGATCCTTCGGCTCGCTTCGGTCGTGCGGCGCTACGCCAGCGCCGGCGGCCAACTGACCGTGCTCGACGGGGTCGACCTCGAAATCCATCCCGGCGAGATGGTGGCGCTGGTGGCACCGTCGGGGGCGGGCAAATCGACGCTGCTCCAGATCGCCGGGCTGCTCGAGCGGCCCGATGCCGGCGACGTCATCATCAGCGGCCGTGCGGCCGGCAAGCTGCGCGACCAGGCCCGCACGACCATCCGCCGAATCCACATCGGCTTCGTCTACCAGTTCCACCACCTGCTGCCGGAATTCACCGC
>CAZSWL010000382.1:0-5570 GCA_964610725.1 uncultured Bauldia sp. | reverse complement strand
AAGCGATGCTGGCCGCGGCCAGCGGCGCCGGCGGCGTCAACCAGGCCGGCGTCCTCGGCGTGCTGTCGCTGATCTTCTGGTCGTTGATCGTCATCGTCACGCTGAAATACGTGCTCATCCTGACCCAAGCGGACAACCGCGGCGAAGGCGGCATCCTGGCGCTGATGGCGCTCGCCCAGGAATCCTTCAAGCGGGCGACGGCGGTGATCGTCGTGATCGGCGTCGCCGCGGCGGCGCTGTTCTACGGCAATGCGATCATCACGCCGGCGCTGTCGGTACTCTCGGCAGTCGAGGGCCTGGAAGTCACCGAGCCCGTGTTCCAGCCGTTCATCCTGCCGCTGGCGGTCGTGATCCTGTTCGCGCTGTTCGTTGTCCAGTCGCGCGGCACCGCCAGTGTGGGGGCGCTCTTCGGTCCGATCAGCGGCATCTGGTTCCTCGTGCTGGCGGTCGCCGGCATCGTGCCCATCGTGCGCGATCCGGTGGTGCTGCTTGCGCTCAATCCGCTCTACGGCGTGCGCTTCCTGCTCGATCACGAGACGGTCAGCCTGGTGACGCTGGCCGCGGTCTTTTTGGCGGTTACCGGGGCTGAGGCGCTCTATGCCGATCTCGGCCATTTCGGTCGGCGCCCGATCCAGACCGCCTGGCTGGGTTTCGTGCTGCCGGCGCTGGTGCTCAACTATTTCGGTCAGGGCGCGCTGGTGCTCGCCGCGCCCGCCTCGCTCAACAACCCGTTCTTCTTGCTTTATCCGGATTGGGCGCGGCTGCCCATGGTGGTGCTGGCGACCGCCGCCACGGTGATCGCCAGCCAGGCGGTCATCACCGGCACGTATTCGCTGAGCCGCCAGGCCGTCCAGCTCGGGCTGCTGCCGCGCCTCGAAATCCGTCACACCTCGGAAGCCCATCCGGGCCAGATCTTCGTGCCGCGCGTAAACACGTTGCTGCTGATCGGCGTTCTGCTGCTGGTCGGCGTGTTCCGCTCCTCCGGCGCGCTCGCCGGCGCCTACGGCATCGCCGTGACCGGCACCATGACGGTCACGGCCCTGCTGGCCTTCGTCGTCATCTGGCGCGCGTGGCACTGGCATCCGATCGCTGCGGCGGCGCTCGTGCTGCCGTTTCTGCTGATCGATGTCGTCTTCCTGATCGCCAACCTGCTCAAGATTCTCTCCGGTGGCTGGGTGCCGGTGCTGCTCGGCGGTTTCCTCATGGCGGTGATGCTCACCTGGCGGCGCGGCAGTCGCATCCTGTTCGAAAAGACCAGGCGTTCGGAGGTGCCGCTGGGTGCCTTCATCGACAACCTGGAAAAGAATCCGCCGCCGCTGATCGAGGGGACGGCGGTGTTTCTCACCGGCGATCCGGAGAGCACGCCGACGGCGCTCCTCCACAGCCTCAAGCACTTCAAGGTCCTGCATGAAGCCAACGTCATCATGACCGTGGCGACCGCCGACACGCCGCGGGTGGCGCCGGGCGAGCGGGTTGCCGTCGAGTCGATCAGCGAACGTTTCTGGCTGGTCATCGTGCGTTACGGGTTCGCCGAGACTCCCAATCTGACCAGGGCCCTGGCGCTCGCCAAGAAGGCCGGGCTCGACCTCGAACTCAACCGGACGACGTTCTTCCTGTCGCGGCGCACGCTGCAATCGTCGCGTTCCTCGCGTGCGGCCACCTGGCGCAACCGGCTGTTCATTCCGCTGGCGCGCAACGCCGACGACGCCACCAGCTATTTCCGCCTGCCCACCGATCGGGTGGTCGAGATCGGCACGCAGGTGACCGTCTAGCCACCCGGCTGTGGACTGAAGCCGGCCGGGCGTTGACGCGGCCGGCGGCGCCGGCGAGGCTCCCTCTGCGATGACGGTCCATCTCATCAAGCTCTGCGTCGGCTGCGATTCGGTCGAGGATCTCGCCGGGTGGATCGAGCGGCGCTGCAAGCAGGCCCGTCGGCGGGGCCGCAAGCCCGAGCATGTCCACGTCACCCGCATGGTGCCGCGGCGGATCGGCGAGTTGCTCGATGGCGGCTCGCTCTACTGGGTGATCAGGGGCTCGGTGCAGGCCCGCCAGAGGCTCCTCGACGTGCGTCCGTTCGTCGATGGCGACGGCGTCGGCCGCTGCCGGCTGGTGCTGGAGCCGAGGCTGGTGTTGACCGAACGCCAGCCGCGCCGCCCATTCCAGGGCTGGCGCTACCTGGCGGCCGCGGATGTCCCACGCGACCTTGGCGGCGGCAAGGGGGACGGGCTGCCGGCCGCGTTGAGCGCCGAACTGGCCGCTCTCGGGCTGCGCTAGCGCCCGCCGCTGCCGCCCGAACGGCCGGGCCGGCCGGGCCCGGCCACACCGCGACGTCCGCTTGCAGCCTGCGCGCGTGTTGACGGTTTTTTCGCGTTTGTGGCCGATGCTGCCGGCGAAGCTCGGGGATTGGGGCCTTGCTGGACTGGCGAACCATCGACAACGTCGCGCCGAAGGCGAAGTCGGCGCACGTCATCGTCGTCGGCAACGAGAAGGGCGGGTCCGGCAAGTCGACGCTGGCGATGCACGTCATCGTGGCGTTGCTCAAGGCCGGCCGCCGGGTCGCCTCGATCGACACCGACGGCCGTCAACTGTCGCTCACCCGCTACCTGGAAAATCGCGCCCGCTGGTCGCGCAAGCATGCGCTCGCGCTCGAACTGCCGGCCCATTTCTCGGTCAGGCCCGGCGACGGCGAGACGGTGAGCGAAATCGAGAGGCAGGAGCATGCCGCCTTCCGGTCGATCATCAGCCGGCTGGGCGAGGCCTTCGATTTCGTGGTGATCGACACGCCGGGCAGCGATTCCTACCGGATGCGCCTCAGCCATGCCATCGCCAACACGCTGATCACGCCGGTCAACGATAGTTTCATCGACCTCGACGTGCTCGGCCGGATCGACCCGGAGAGGCTGACGGTCATCGGCGCGAGCCACTACGCCGAACTGGTGCGGTCCGGACGCCGTGAGCGTCACCTCGGCAGTCACGGTGAAACCGACTGGGTCGTCGTGCGCAACCGTTTGTCGACCCTGTCCAGCCGTAACCGGGCCAGGGTGACCGCCGGTCTCGACGAGCTGGCGGCGCTGCTCGAGTTTCGCGTCGCCAACGGCGTGTCGGAGCGGGTCATCTTCCGCGAATTGTTCCCGGTCGGTCTGACCGCGCTCGACCGGCTCGATCGGGCCACCCTCGGCGTCAGGCCGACGGCGTCGCACCTTGCCGCGCGCCGGGAGATGGCCGAACTGCTGGCGTTTCTGCGCTTACCGGCGGCCGATGCACCCGCGCACGAGGCGGCCCGGCCGCCGCCACTGGCGATCGGCGCCTGACCCGCCGGCACTTTCGGCCGGTTTATTGTCCGCCGGTGCTGCACCTGTCTCAAAAGCATGTCATTGTGTCAGACCGGAGCGAGATTCGGGTAGCGGGCGGCATGGCGCATCTCAACCAATCGCGGCCTGCCCACGTCATTGTTCTCGGCAACGAGAAGGGCGGATCGGGCAAGTCGACGACGGCGATGCACGTCATCGTCGCGCTGCTCAAGAGCGGGGCAAGGGTGGCGTCGATCGACACCGACGGCCGCCAGCGGTCGCTCACGCGCTACATCGAAAACCGCGCAGTGTGGAAGCAGCGCACCGGCGTCGATCTCGAGCTGCCCACCCACTTCACCGTCCCGCACGGCCAGGGTGATCTCATCGCCGACATCGAGGAACGCGAGTTCCGCGCCTTCGCCGAGGCGGTCAGCCGCACCGAATACGGCTACGACTATGTCGTGGTCGATACCGCCGGCTCGAACACCTACCTGATGCGGGTCAGCCACGCCATGGCCGACACCCTGATCACGCCGATCAACGACAGCTTCGTCGATTTTGACGTGCTCGGCCGCGTCGACCCGGCCACCTTGGAGGTGCTCGGGCCGAGCCACTATGCCGAACTGGTGTTCGAGGCGCGCCGCCAGCGCCGGCTGGTCGACGAGCGCACCACCGACTGGGTGGTGGTGCGCAACCGCCTAGCGGCCCTGGAGACGCGCAACCGGCGCAAGGTGGAGCGGGGCCTGGAGCAGCTCGCCGAAAGGCTCCAATTCCGCATCGCGCCCGGTATCGCCGAGCGGGTGGTGTTTCGCGAACTGTTCCCGCGTGGACTGACCTCGCTCGACGCGCTCAATCAGCGCCTGCTCGGCGGCGAGCCGACGCTTTCCCACCTTTCCGCACGCGAGGAGGTTCGCGCCCTGGTGGCGAGCCTGCAGCTGCCGGGACCGCGTCGGGAGGCGGCGCCCGAGGCCCCGGCCGCCGACGACGATACGGGCGGTCAAAGCCAGTTGCGCCGCGTCGGTTAGACGCCACATGATGCAAAGTGGTCGGCCGCGACGGGCCGGCGCGGGAAGTGGTTCCATGGCTGGCGACGACAGACGCACGCCGGCGGGCCGCAAGCCGGCGAAGGCGCCGGGGCGGTCGGCGCCGTCGGGAGAAATAGATGCCTTCCTCGCCCGGGCACGGGCGCTGGCGCCGACGGCGGCCGGCGAGGGTCGCGGCCGGCTGATTTTTGCCCTCGACGCCACCATGAGCCGCCAGCCGACGTGGGACACGGCTCTCAAGCTGCAGGCCGAGATGTTCGAAGAAGCCGGCAAGGTCGGCCGGCTTGACATCCAGCTCGCCTATTTCCGCGGCTTCAATGAATGCCGCGCCAGCCGCTGGGTCAGCGATGCCCGCGCGCTGCGCGACCTGATGACCGCCATCCAGTGCCGCGGCGGCCACACCCAGATCGGCAAGATCCTCGTCCACGCCCGTCGCGAGACCGCCAAGCAAAAGGTCAACGTGCTGGTGTTCGTCGGCGACGCGCTGGAGGAAAAGATCGACGACCTCGCCGCCAAGGCGGGCGAGCTCGGCATGCTCGGCGTCAAGGTGTTCATTTTCCAGGAGGGGCGCGATCCGGTGGTCGAGCGTGGCTTCCGCGAGATCGCGCGGCTGTCGGGTGGAGCCTATGCCCGCTTCGACGTCAACGCCGCCGGCCAGTTCGCCCAGCTTTTGCGCGCCGCTGCGGTCTACGCCGCCGGCGGCCTCAAGGCGCTGGCCGGGAGCGGGGCGGGCGGTCGGCTGCTGCTGCAGCAGCTCAGGTAGCCATGACCTATTTCGGCGCCGGGCTGGTCGTCCTTGCCCTGCTTCTGCTGTTGGCACGCGCCTACATCGCCGTCGAGCCGGCGACGCTGCTCAGGGCCATCCGCTACACGGTCGGCATTGTCCTGATCGTGATCGGCATCCTGCTCGGCTTCGCCGAGCGGCTGGGATTCGGCCTGTTCCTGATGGTGCTTGGCGTCTCGGCGATCTGGGTCGGCAAGATCGGACCGATCGACCTCGGCGGCGGCCGCCGCGCGCCGGGGTCGGCCTCGGTGGTGCGTTCGACCTTCCTGGAGATGCGCCTCGATCACGACAGCGGCGCGATGAGCGGGCGCGTGCTGGCGGGGGTGCTGGCCGGACGCCAGCTCGACGACCTCGACGAGGCGGCGCTGATCAGCTTGCGCGAGGAGATCGCCGGCGACGGCGACAGCTCAGCCCTGCTCGAAGGTTATCTCGACCGCCGGATGCCCGGATGGC
>CAZSWL010000381.1:0-2728 GCA_964610725.1 uncultured Bauldia sp. | reverse complement strand
GCTATTGAGAATTATGAGCATGCACTGCTGGTCAGTCAGGAAATCGGTGACCGGCGCGCCGATGTTGATGCCGCCGAAAGTGCCGATGACGCCGGTCTTGGTCATGCCGGCGGCGAGGTAGCCGGCGAGGAACGCCGCCTGGTTGGTGGCGTAGACCTGACCGAGCACGTTGGGAATCGTCGGGTCGTAGGCGTAGTCGACGATGGTGAAGTCGATGTTGGGATGGGCCTCGGCGGCGTCCTTGGTGGCGTCACCGAGCAGAAAGCCGACGGTGACGATGACGTTGCACTTCGCCTGCACGAAAGAGTTGATGTTGGGGACGTAGTCGGTCTCGGCCTTGGATTCGAGCAGCTTGGCGTCGAAACCGCCTTCCTTGGCGGCGTCCTGCACCCCCTGCCAGGTATACTGGTTGAAACCCTTGTCGTCGGCGCCACCGGTGTCGGTGACGGCGCACGCCAGAAATGCCCGTGCGGGCACGGTCGTGGCGCTGATCGCAGCGGCGGCGAGGACCGCCGCGACCGCGGTGATTGCAGTGTGTCTCAAGTCTCCCTCCATTGGTAGGACGTGGTGCCCGCCGCGGGCCGCCGACGTGGACGCTGGTTTGCTTTCCGCTCCTCGCACCGCCGCCCATTGTGCCGCGCCCGGGCGTCCCGTCGGGGCTGAAACGGTAGCCTCGCATGTCCGCTGGCGGCCGTCGAGGCCCTGCAAAACCGGCCTTGCGCCCGCCCTGCCGCCGCGCAGTTGCGCCTGACGGCGCGGCGCATGAAGATAGCCGCGGCCGGGAGCTGCCGCGCGGGGAGGGTGCCCGAGCATGGACCGCGAACTCTTCGAGCGCGCCGCTGCGGCGCGCGCCAACGCGCACGCGCCCTATTCGCGCTTTGCCGTCGGCGCCGCCGTGCGCAGCGCCGACGGTGCCGTCCACGCCGGCACCAACGTCGAGAACGCCTCCTATCCGGAGGGCTGGTGCGCCGAGACCTCGGCGATCGCCGCCATGATCGCCGCCACGCCGCCGGGCCGGCAGCGGCGCATCACCGCCGTGTGCGTGGTGGCCGACCGTCGCGGTGATATGCTCACCACGCCCTGCGGCGGCTGCCGCCAGCGCCTGGCCGAGTTCGCCGGCCCCGGCACCCCCGTCCACGTCGTCGACCCCGACGGCAACGGCGAGACGCTGCTGATGAAGGACCTGCTGCCCGCCGCATTCGCCATGGAGCAAGGCGAATGAGCGACCTCGGCGAAGACGCCGCCGGGGTGGTGCGCGCCGAGGCCGATCTTCCCTTCGCGATCGGCATCGTGCTCGGCTCCGGTCTTGCCGGGCTGGCCGACCACGTCGCCGATCCGGTGCGCATTCCCTATCTGGCCCTGCCCGGCTTCCCCGTCTCGTCGGTTTCCTCCCATCGCAACGAGCTGATCGCCGGCTGGCTCGAGGGGGTGGCGGTCGCCGTCCTCTCCGGGCGCGAGCATTATTTCGAGAACGGCAATCCCGCCGCCATGCGCGCCCCGCTGGCAACCCTCAAGGCGCTCGGCTGCGACACGCTGATCCTCACCAACGCCGCCGGCTCGTTGCGCACCGAGGTCGGCCCCGGCGAGGTGATGCTGATCGTCGACCACATCGCCTTTTCCGGTCCCAATCCGCTGATCGGGGTGCCCACCGACGACCGTTTCGTCGGCATGACCGCCGCCTACGATCCGCAGCTGCGCGCCGACCTCCTCGGCGCCGCCGAGCGCGAGGGGGTGGCGCTCGCCACCGGCGTCTACATCTGGTTTTCCGGTCCGTCGTTCGAGACACCGGCCGAAATCCGCATGGCGCGGCAGCTCGGCGCCCATGCCGTCGGCATGTCGACGGTGCCGGAGGTGATCCTCGGTCGCTATTTCGGCCTCAGGTGCGCCGCCATGTCGACCATCGTCAATTTCGCCGCCGGCATGACCGGCGCCGAGATCAGCCACGAGGAGACCAAGGCGCTCGCTCCGGTCGGCGCCGCCAAGCTCGGCCGCATCATTCGCCGCTACCTGCGCGACCGCAGCGGGTCGGGCGGCTAGCGCAAGGACCGGCAGGTGCTCCCCCAGGAGATCATCCGCAAGAAGCGCGATGGCGGCGTGCTGTCGGCCGACGAGATCGCCTTCATGGTCGACGGCCTCACCAGCGGCACCGTCGGCGACGGCCAGGTCGCCGCCTTCGCCATGGCGGTGTTCTTTCGCGGCATGACCGGCGGCGAGGCCGTGGCGCTCACCACCGCCATGCGCGATTCCGGCACCGTGCTCGACTGGTCCGGTCTTGCCGGTCCCGTTCTCGACAAGCACTCGACCGGCGGGGTCGGCGACAACGTCTCGCTGATGCTCGCCCCGGCGCTCGCCGCCTGCGGCGCCTTCGTGCCGATGATCTCCGGCCGCGGCCTCGGCCACACCGGCGGCACCCTCGACAAGCTCGACTCCATCCCCGGTTACGGCACCCAGCCGGACCTCGATGAATTCCGCAAGGTGGTCGCCGACGTCGGCTGCGCGATCATCGGCCAGACCGCCGACCTCGCCCCCGCCGACAAGCGCCTCTACGCCATCCGCGACGTGACCGCGACGGTCGAGTCGGTGCCGCTGATCACCGCCTCGATTTTGTCGAAGAAGCTCGCCGCCGGCTTTCCGGCCTCGTCCTCGACGTCAAGACCGGCAATGGCGCCTTCATGGCCGGACTGGAGGACTCGCGCGCTCTTGCCGCAAGCCTCGTCGATGTCGCCAA
>CAZSWL010000380.1:0-7037 GCA_964610725.1 uncultured Bauldia sp. | reverse complement strand
CACTGGCGATAGCGCGACTTCGGCGAGGAGCGCACGCTGCCGCCGTGGATATACGAAAAATCCATGGTGAAACAGGAGTCCCAGCGCCGCGAGCGCTCGGCTTCTGCGCCGGCGAGGTCGCTTGTGTCCTCCACCGATGTGCAGAAGCAGGTCGGGCAGACCATCGTGCAGTTGGCGCAGGTGAGGCAACGGCCGGCAACATCGTCCCAGCGCGGATGATCGAGGTTGCCCATCAGCAGATCATGCAGGCCGTCGGTATCGAGGGTGCGGCCCATGTGGGCGCGGGCTTGGGCGACGGCCGCCGCGGCCGCGTCGACATGATGCGGCTCGGCGGTTCGCTGCGGCAGCTTGGTGAGGAGGGCCGATCCCGATGGTGACCCGGCCTCGGCCAGGTAAGCGAAACCATCGCCCTCGCCGATCTCGGTCAACGAGAGGTCGAAGCCGCGCTCGGCTTTCGGGCCGGTGTCCATGGAAACGCAGAAGCACGTGCCGCCGGCCTCGCCGCAGTTGACCGCCACAATGAAAGCGCCCTCGCGTCGGGCGCGATAGTGGGGGTCGACATAGGCGCCTTCGAGAAAGACGCGGTCTTGAATGGCGATGGCATGCAGCTCGCAGGAGCGAACGCCGATGAAGGCGAACCTGGCGGGCGTCTCGTCCTGTGTGGAGACGGCGAGACTGTCGCCATCACGGGTGGCGCGCCACAGCTTCAGACGGGACGGATGGAGATAGGCTTTCCACGATTGCGGCCCGACGACGTAGCCGAACAGGGCGTCGTCGTCGCGCCGTTTCAAGTGGTAGCGGCCGCCGTCCTGCTCGTCGGTCCACCCGGCCGGCAGGTCGGCTACCCCGCTGACATCGTCGTACACGATCGCCTGATCGCGCACCCGCGGACCGATCACTCGGTAGCCGTCTGCGGCGAGGGCCGCGATCAGGGCATCAAGGCCCTGGCGATCGAGCAAAGCGCGTGCCGCGGTCTCCGCCATGGTTGTCTGCTCACATCGCCGCAGCGCGTCGCCGGGCGCCGGACTTGGCGGCTTCGGCGGCGGCGACATGCTGCTTGACGGCGACGAAGGCATCCGGTGTCACCGAGATGGAATCGATACCATGATTGACCAGAAACTCGGCAAATTGGGGGTGGTTGCTCGGCGCCTGCCCGCACAATCCGACCTTTGCCATAGCCTTGTGGGCCTCCTGCAGCACATTGCCGATCATCCATTCGACCGCCGGGTCCTGCTCATCGAACAGGCTCGCCAATTCACCCGAATCGCGATCGACGCCGAGGGTGAGCTGGGTGAGGTCGTTGGAACCGATCGAGAAGCCGTCGAACAACTCGGCGAACTGTTTGGCGAGGATGACGTTGGATGGGATCTCGCACATCACGTACACCTCGAGGCCGTCCTTGCCGCGTTCGAGCCCGTTCTCGGCCATCACGTCGAGCACCTGGGTTGCCTCGTGAGTCGAGCGACAGAAGGGAATCATGACGACCACGTTCTTGAAGCCCATGTCGAGACGCAACCGGCGGATCGCCTTGCATTCGAGCGCGAAGCCGGCCCGATAGTGCGGCGAATAGTAGCGCGAGGCGCCGCGGAAGCCGATCATCGGGTTCTCTTCCTTGGGCTCGAATTCGGCGCCGCCGAGGAGGCCGGCGTACTCGTTGGTCTTGAAGTCGCTCATACGCACGATCACCGGCTTCGGGTAGAAGGGTGCCGCGATACGCGACAGGCCGCGGGACAGTCGGTCGACAAAATATTCGGTTCGCTCGCCATAGCCCGCTGTCAACTCGGCGATCTCGCGCTTGGCATCGGCATCGGTGAGGCTGTCGAAGTTGACGAGCGCCATCGGGTGGACGCGAATGTGGTTCGAAACCACGAACTCCATGCGGGCGAGGCCGACGCCATCGGCCGGGATGCGCCACCAGCGGAATGCCGCCCCCGGGTTGCCGAGATTGAGCATGACCTTGGTGCGGGTGGCGGGGACGCCGGCAAGGTCGATTTCCTCAACTTCGAACTTGGCGGCGCCCTCGTAGATGAATCCTTGATCGCCCTCGGCGCACGACACCGTCACCTCCTGCTCACTGTGGAGAAGGTGGGTGGCGTTGCCGGTGCCGACGATCGCCGGAAGGCCGAGCTCGCGGCTGACGATGGCGGCGTGGGAGGTGCGCCCGCCGTGGTCGGTGACGATCGCGGCGGCGCGCTTCATGATCGGCACCCAATCCGGATCAGTAATCTGGGTGACCAGTACGGCGCCGTCGACGAACTTGTCGATGTCTCTGGCACTTTCGATGAGGCACACCCGCCCGGCGACCACAGCGTCGCCGATGGAGAGCCCGGTGACCAACTTCCTGCCTTTCTCCAGGATTTTGTAGCGCTTGAAGGCGGTGGCGGTGCGGCGCGATTGGACGGTCTCGGGGCGGGCCTGGACGATGAAGATCTCGCCGCTCTCTCCGTCCTTGGCCCACTCCATGTCCATCGGGCAGCCGTAGTGGGCTTCGATGACGACCGCCCACCGGGCAAGCGTTAGAATCTCCTCATCGTTGAGCACGTAGGCCATGCGCTCGGCCTTCGAGGTCGGCACGTTATAGGTCGGGCGATCCTCTCCCGTGCCGTAAATCATCTTGATGGCCTTCTCGCCGCGCTTCTTTTCCATGATAGGCGCCAGTTTGGGGTCGGCGAGCAGCGGCTTGAAGACCTGGTATTCGTCGGGGTCGACCGCGCCCTGCACAACATTTTCGCCTAGACCGAATGCCGCATCGATCAGCACGACTTTGTCGAAGCCGGTCTCAGTGTCGATGGAAAACATCACGCCGGAGCCGCCAATGTCCGAGCGCACCATGCGCTGGACGCCGATCGACAGGGCGACCTTCATGTGATCGAAGCCCTTCGCCGTTCGGTAAGCCATGGCGCGGTCAGTGAATAACGAGGCGAAGCAGCGGCGGCAGGCGCTAAGCAGCGCGGCTTCGCCGCGGATGTTGAGGTAGGTCTCCTGCTGGCCGGCGAAGCTGGCATCGGGCAGATCCTCGGCGGTCGCCGAGGATCGCACCGCGACGTCGATCTCGTCCTTGCCGGCGCGTTTGCACAGCTCGCGGTATGCCGCCGTGATCGCCGCGGCCGTTTCGGCCGGCCATTCGCCCTTGACGAAAGCACGGCGGATTGCCCCGCCGGTTTCGGCGAGGCTTGCTTTGCCTGCGGCGAGGTCACCTAGGGCCGATTCGATGAACTTCGCCAGGCCGTTGGATTCGACGAAGCGCCAATAGGCGTCGGCGGTGGTGGCAAAACCCGGCGGTACATGTACGCCGCGCGCTTCCAGCTTCTGGACCATTTCGCCAAGGGAGGCGTTCTTGCCCCCGACGCGGGCGACATCATTGCGCCCGAGGCTCTCGAACCAGGCAACCTGTGCAACATCTTCGGCCATAGTGGTACCTCTCCAGCTGACGCGCGGCCACATCAACCGGACCGGCGGCGCCGGTCCTTATGCACGGCCATCGCTACTCCCTCCTTGATTTTCGTCAAGCCCGGCTGACCGTGGTCCTTATTTGGCCGCGACCGGCAGCGAGCCAGAAGTGTCCTCCCCGGTGCGTTCACGGTAGGCGAGCGGTTCGAACTGCAGTCGATAAAGGCGAGCATACACCGTGCCGAGGGCAAGCAGGGCATCGTGACGTCCGGATTCGACAATGCGACCGTCGGCAAGCACGGCGATGTTGTCGGCGCCGAGCACGGTCGACAGCCGGTGAGCGATGACGATGGTGGTGCGTCCGCGCATCAGCCGATCGAGGGCGAGCTGGACATGGTGCTCCGATTCGGAGTCGAGTGAGGAGGTTGCCTCATCGAGAAGCAATATGGGCGCATTGCGCAGCATGGCGCGGGCGATCGCGATCCGCTGGCGCTGGCCGCCGGACAGAAGGGTCGCCTGGTCGGACAGCACCGTGTCATATCCCTCGTCGAGCGCTGATATGAAATCGTGCGCCATCGCCTCGCGGGCGACCTGCTCGACCTCCTCGTCGCTTGCTTCGGGACGGCCGAAGCGGATGTTCTCGCGGATAGTATCGGTAAACAACACCGTGTCCTGAGTGACCAGGGCGATCTGGTCGTGCAGGGACGACAGGCTGACCTTGGCGATGTCTTGGCCGTCGATCAGGATGCTGCCGCCGTCGACGTCGAAGAAGCGTTCGATGAGGGCGATCATGGTGCTCTTGCCGCCGCCGGACGGGCCGACAAGTGCCGTCGTCTTGCGGCCGGCGGCGGTGAAGTCGAGAGCGCGAAACAACGGCGTCTCGCCGCGATAGGCGAAGGCGACCTTGTCGAAGGTGATCTCTCCGGCGGTGACAATAAGGTGCGGTCCGGCGACGTTGGCCACCATCGTCGGCTCGGTATCAAGCAGCTCGTACATCAGGCGGACGCCGACCAGACCGGCCTCGAGCGGCACCTGCGTGTAGGCCAACCGCCGGGCGGGATCGTAGGCGAGCAGCATCGCGGTCAGAAACGACAGCAGAGCGCCGGGATGGACGCCGAAATAGATGGTGTTGTAACCCATCCACAGTACGGCAGCGCCGATAGCAAACCCGGCAAAGGCCTCCATCAGCGGGCTGGCGCGTGCGCGAATGCGGACGATCTTGTCGGCGCGCTTGCGAAAAAGCTCGATCGATGAAGCCATGCGCCGACGGGTCAGCGCTTCCAGGTTGAATGCTTTGATGATGCGAATGCCGCGGGCAGTCTGCTGCACGTCGGCGATCACCATGCTCAGCGAGGTGAACTGGGAACGGGCGACCGAGCGCACGCGCTCGACCAGTTCGACGACCAGGTAGATGACGACCGGAGCGACGATGAGGACAGCCAGCGACATCAACGGACTCTGCAGGAACATGACGACGATCAGAGCGATCAGCGTCAGCAGGTCGCGGGCGGTACTGGTGAAGATGGTGTCGAGCACCTGACGAGCGGCGGCGGCATTGTGCGACATGCGCGTGACCAGGTCGCTGGCGGGCGTGTGGTTGTAGAAGTCGACGCCGAGATTAAGCAGATGATCGAACATGCGGCGTTGCACACGCGCCACCACGGCGTTGCCAACACGCCCGAGCGTGAGGGTCATGCCGTAGAGGCTGAGACCGCGGACGATACCGGCGGCGACGAAGACGGCAGTGAGCAGATAGAGCAGGTCTGCGCGGTGGGCGATGAACACCTGATCGATGACGTCCTTGACCAGCCAGGTGGTCAGGGCGATCGATCCGGCGCTGAGCGCGCCGAGCACGGCCGCGAGGATATAGCTGCCGGTGAAATCCGTGCCGACCTCTCGAAACAGCCGCCCGATCAGGGCAAGCGAACCGTCGCGGGGGAGTCTCGGCAGCTTCATCAACCGGTCCGTCGGGTCAGTCCCGTCGCGGTCATTTAACCCCAAGGCGGGCGCCGAGGCGACGGTTTTTCGGTTGCGGGTGCAAAGGCTAAGCCGGCATCGCGGTTTCGACCAGCCGCGCCCAGTAGGAACAGCCGATGGGGATGGCGTCGTCGTTGAAGTCGTAGGCGGGATTGTGCAGGCCGGCAGAGTCGCCATTGCCGATGAAAACAAACGCCCCCGGGCGTTCTTGCAGCATGTAGGAGAAGTCTTCGCCGCCCATCACCGGTGGCGCGTTGGCGGCGACGTTGGCGGCGCCAATAACATCGGCGGCCACCTGGACGGCGAAGGCGGTGGCTTCGGCGTGGTTGCGCGTGACGGGGTAGCTGCGGTTGTAGCTGAAGGCGATGTCGGCGCCATGGGCGGTTGCGACGCCGTCGACGAGGGTGCGCATGCGCGCCTCAATCAGGTCGCGAATCTCCGGCTTCAACGTGCGCACGGTGCCGGCAATACGGCCGGTTTCGGCGATCACGTTGGTGACCTCGCCGACGTGGAACTTGGTGACGGAAACGACGGCCGCCTCGACCGGGTCGACCGATCGCGAAACGATGGTCTGCAACGCCTGGACCAGCGTCGTGCCGACCACGATCGGATCGATGGTGTGGTGGGGACGGGCGGCGTGACCGCCGCGGCCGGTGATGTCGACGACGAACTCGTCGGTGGCGGCCATGATCGGGCCGGGCCGCGTCGCCATCTTGCCGACGGCGAGCCCGGGCATGTTGTGCATGCCGTACACCTCGTCGATCTGCCAACGCTCCATCAGGCCGTCGTCGATCATCGCCTTGGCGCCCGCGCCGCCCTCCTCGGCCGGCTGAAAAATAAGCACCGCGGTACCCGCGAAGTTCCGCGTCTCGGCAAGATAGCGGGCGGCTCCGAGCAACATCGCGGTGTGTCCGTCGTGGCCACAGGCATGCATCACGCCGGCAACGGTGGAGGCATACGGTTTGCCGGTCGCCTCGCGGATTGGCAGGGCGTCCATGTCGGCACGTAGGGCGATCACCCGGCCGTCGGCGGCAGGCCGCCCGCGGATGACACCAACGACGCCGGTGCGGCCGACGCCGGTGGTCACTTCGTCGACACCGAACGAGCGCAGTTTGTCGGCGACCGTCGCGGCGGTGTTGTGAACCGCGTACATCAGCTCCGGGTGCCGATGCAGGTCATGCCGCCAAGCAGTGATGTCATCGTGGAAATCGGCTAGCCGGTTGATGATCGGCATGACGGCAAATGCTCCGTGGCGGGCCCCGACTATAGCGAATCCGGCAGGCCCGGTGCGAGCGACGGCGCCGGGGCGAGCCCGCCCGACCGCTCGATGAACCCGACGACGGCGTCGAGGCCGTCGCCGGTCTTCAGGTTGGTAAACACGAATGGACGGGTGCCGCGCATCTTCCTGGCGTCGCGGTCCATCACTTCGAGGGACGCCCCGACGAGAGGCGCGAGATCGATCTTGTTGATAACAAGGAGATCGGAGCGAGTAATGCCGGGACCGCCCTTGCGCGGGATCTTGTCGCCGGCGGCGACGTCGATGACGTAGATGGTGAGATCGGCAAGCTCGGGCGAGAAGGTCGCGGCGAGGTTGTCACCGCCGGATTCGATCAGAACCAGGTCGAGATCCGGAAAGCGGCGGAGGAGGTCGGCGAGGGCGGCGATGTTGA
>CAZSWL010000379.1:0-4783 GCA_964610725.1 uncultured Bauldia sp. | reverse complement strand
TCGCCGGCGCCGACGGAAAACGCGAACACCACATCGGAGCGCGCACTTCCTCAGAAGGAGACCAACCCCTACCAAGGCGCAGGCGGCGACGGCATCTCCGAGACCGCCGAGGGACGCCTGTTCGTGCCGTTCACCCTCGCCGGCGAGACGGTCACCGTCGAGCGCGTGGGCAATCGCGCGCGGCTGACCGGCATCGTCGCGGCAAGCCCGGAGCGGGCGGCGCCGCCCTGTCCGTACTTCGGCGCCTGCGGCGGCTGCACGCTGCAGCACATGGAGCACGGCGCCTATCTCGCGTGGAAGCGTTCAGTCGTGGTGCGGTCGTTCGCGCTGCACGGCATCCGGGCGGCGGTCGAACCGGTGGTGGCGGGTGCCGCGGGCAGCCGCCGGCGAGCGGTATTGTCGGCGGTCAACACGGCAAGGGGCATCGTCCTCGGCTTCAACCGCCACCGTTCCCACGAGATCGTGCCGATCGCTGCCTGCCCGGTGCTGACGCCGGCCATCGTCGCCCGCCTGCCGTTGCTGCGCGAGATCGCGGCGCTCGCGGTGAAGTCCTCCCGGCGCGCTCATATCGCCGTCGTCGCCGCCGACAACGGCCTCGACGTCGCGCTTGCCGGCGGTGGCCGTCCCGGCCGGCAACGGCTCGATCGGCTGGGCGGTTTCGCCGGCGAGGTCGCAATCGCGCGGCTGACGGTCGACGGCACGGCGCTCTTCGTCAACCGGCGGCCGGAAATCGCCGCCGACGGCGCCATGCTGCTGCCGACCGCGGGCGGCTTCGTCCAGGCGACGCCGGCGGCCGAGGCAGCCCTCGCCGAGGCGGTCACCGCTCATGTCGGCGGGCACGGCCCGGTCGCCGATCTCTTCGCCGGCATCGGCACCTTCACGCTGAGGCTCGCCAGCCGCGTCCCGGTCACCGCCGTCGACGGGGACGAGATGCTGCTCGCCGCCCTCGCCGAGGCCGCCCGGGCGACCAGCGGCCGCAAGCCGGTGATGACGCGCCGGCGCGATCTTTTCGTCAATCCGCTGGCGCCGGCCGAGCTCGACCGGTTCGCCGCGGTCGTCTTCGACCCGCCGGCGGCGGGCGCCAGGGCACAGGCCGAAGCGCTCGCAAAATCGTCGGTCGCCAAGGTCGTCGCGGTGTCGTGCAATCCCGCCACGCTCGCCCGCGACGCCCGCATCCTGATCGACGGCGGCTACCGCCTCGACCGCGTGCTGCCGGTCGACCAGTTCCTGTGGTCGGCGCAAATCGAGGTGGTGGCGACGTTTGGGCGGTGAGCCCTAGGGCTCGAGGATCTCGGTCGCCGCGATGGCGATGCCGAAAGCGTCAAGACCGATGTAGCGGCGCTCGCGGCTGGCGATCAGGCGGATCGACTTGACGCCGAGGTCTCTCAGGATCTGCGCCCCCAGCCCGATCTCGCGCCATTCGTCGCGGCGGGCGGCGGCCGATTGGGTCGCTTCCGCGCCGGCCGTGACGACGCCGTCGCGGGCGCGCTCGCCGGACAGCGCCACGCCGGCCGAGCCCTCGCGCAGATAGACGATGACGCCGCGGCGGGCGGCGGCCATGCGGGCGACGAGCGCGGCGATTTCGCTGTCGGCGGCGAACACGTCGTCGATCACCGCCTCGCGGTGCAGGCGGACGGGAATGTCGAGTCCGTCGCCGATGTCGCCGAACACCACCGCGACGTGCTGGGTCGCGTCGAACGGCGTGCGGTAGGCGATGGCGCGGGCCGGGCCGGCGCGGGTGGCGACCGCGAACTCGCTTACCCGCTCGACCAGCCGCTCGCTGCGCTGGCGCCAGGCGATGATGTCGGCGACCGAGACCAGACGGAGATCGTGCTCGGCCGCGAAGGCAGCGACCTCGCCGCCGCGCTTGACGGTGCCGTCGTCGTTGACCAGCTCGGCGAGCACGCCGACCGGCGCCAGAGCCGCCAACCGGCAAAGGTCGACCGCCGCCTCGGTATGGCCGGAGCGCATCAGCACGCCGCCGTCGCGGGCGATCAGCGGAAAGACGTGGCCGGGCCTGACGAAGTCGCCAGCGCCGGCGTTGGGGTTGGCGAGCGCGCGCACCGTGTTGCAGCGCTCCTCGCCGGAGATGCCGGTGGTGAGGCCGTGGCGGAAATCGACCGAGACGGTGAAGGCGGTGCCGAGCGGGGCGTCGTTGTCGGCGACCATCGGCTGCAACTGGAGACGGCGGGCGATCTCGCGCGGCAACGGTGCGCAGACGATGCCGGTGGTGTGGCGAACGATGAAGGCGAGCTTCTCGGGGGTGGCGTGGGCGGCGGCGAGGATGAGGTCGCCCTCGTTCTCGCGATCGTCGTCGTCGACGACCACGACGATCTCGCCGCGCCCGAAGGCGGCGATCGCTTCGCTCACCCGCTCGCTGCCGGTCATGGTCGCACGCCTGTCCACGCGCTCAGCCGACCTGGGCGCGGTGCCTCAGATAGTGGTCGGCGAGTACGATCGCCAGCATCGCTTCGCCGATCGGCACGGCGCGAATGCCGACGCAGGGGTCGTGGCGGCCCCTGGTGGAAACCTCCACCTCGCCGCCGCCCTGGTCGACCGTGTGCATCGGGGTGAGGATCGACGAGGTCGGCTTGACCGCGAAGCGGGCGACCACCGGCTGGCCGGTGGCGATACCGCCGAGGATGCCGCCGGCGTTGTTGGAACGGAACGTCGGGTGGCCGTCGGCGCCGATCTCCACCCCCTTGACCGCGTTGATCGACATCATCGCCGCGGCGATGTCCTGGTCGAGCTTGGCGTAGAGCGGCGCGCCGAGGCCGGCGGGAACGCCGTCGGCGACCACCTCGACGACGGCGCCGGTCGAGGAGCCGCGCTTCCTGACGTCGTCGATGAAATCGGCCCAGCGCGCCGCCGTCGTCGCGTCCGGCGAGAAGAACGGGTTGCGATCGACCTCGTCCCAGTCCCAGTTGCCGCGATCGACCTTGTGCGGGCCGACCTGGACGAGAGCGCCGCGCACGCGCACGCCGGGAACGACCTGGCGGGCAATGGCGCCGGCGGCGACGCGGGTGGCGGTCTCGCGCGCCGAGGCACGGCCGGAGCCGCGCCAGTCGCGGATACCGTACTTGGCCTGATAGGTGAAGTCGGCGTGACCGGGACGGTAGCGGTCCTTGATGGCGTCGTAGTCCTTGGAGCGGGCGTCGACGTTGTCGATGAGCAGCGATATGGGTGTGCCGGTGGTCATCAGCGCGCCGCTCGTTTCATCGCTGAACACCCCGGAGAGGATCCTCACCTTGTCCGGCTCGCGCCGCTGGGTGGTGAACCGCGACTGGCCGGGGCGGCGGCGATCCATGTGGTGCTGGATCTCGGCTTCGCTCAACGCGATGCGCGGCGGGCAGCCGTCGACGACGCAGCCGATCGCGGCCCCGTGACTCTCGCCCCAGGTGGTGACGCGGAAAAGATGGCCGAAGGTGTTGTGCGACACGTTTTTGCTTGCCTGCTTCCCGCGGCTGAAGCCGCTCCTCGCCTCTTGTTGCCGGTGCGCGCTGGAGCACTCCTTCTAGGCACCGCTCCGGCAGTCGTCAAACCGCCCTAGATCAGCGAGGCGGCACCGTCCTGCCACAGGAACACCTTGTCGTGGGGGACGTCGATGGCGACCGCTGCGGCCGGGCCGACGCCAGCGAGCTCGATCCACAGCACGCGACCGACGCCACCGTGGGCGACAACCAGCGTCGGCCGCGCGAGCTCGGCGAGCCATGCCTTCACGCGCGCGGCGAGGCGGGCGTAGCTCTCGCCGCCGGGCGGCTGGAAACCCCACTTGTCCTTCTCGCGGGCGGCCACCGCGCCCGGCGAGCGGCGGCGGATTTCGTCGATGGTGTAGCTCTCCCAGGCGCCGAAGGTGATCTCGCGCAGGCGGTCGTCGGTGCGATAATCGCCGCGATCGAGGCCGATGGTGGCGCGGACGATCTCCATGGTCTCGCGGGCGCGTGACAGGGGGCTGGCGACGAAGTCGAAGGCGGCGACGTCGGCAAACGATCGCGCGATCACCTCGCCGTTGCGACGCGCCTGGGCACGTCCGTGCGTGTTGATCGGAATGTCGCGCTGGCCCTGCAAGCGCCCCGCGACGTTCCAGTCGGTCTCGCCATGGCGCACGAAAACGAGGGTCGGCGTGGCAACGGGCATCTTCGACATCCGGCCGCGGCGAGCGACGGCGGGATCAGTCCTTCACCGTCGTGATGTCGGGGGCGTCGACCGCTTTCATGCCGACCACGTGGTAGCCGGAATCGACGTGGTGGACCTCGCCGGTCACCGCCCGCGACAGGTCGGACAACAGGTAGACCGCGGCCGCGCCGATGTCGTCGGTGCTCACGGTGCGGCGCAGCGGCGCGTTGTATTCGTTCCACTTGAGGATGTAGCGGAAGTCGCCGATGCCGCCGGCGGCGGCGAGCGTCTTGATCGGGCCGGCCGAAATGGCGTTGACGCGGATGCCGGACTTGCCGAGGTCGACGGCGAGATAGCGCACGCTCGCCTCCAGCGCCGCCTTGGCGACACCCATGACGTTGTAGTGCGGCATCACCTTCTCGGCGCCGTAGTAGGTAAGGGTGAGGAGCGAGCCGCCGTTCGTCATCAGCTTCTCGGCGCGCTGGGCGATGGCGGTCAGCGAATAGCACGAGATCAGCAGCGTGTTGGTGAAGTTGTCGGCGGTGGTGTCGATGTAGCGGCCTGTCAGCTGCTCGCGGTCGGAGAAGGCGACGGCATGGACGACGAAATCGAGCCCGCCCCACAGGCGTTCCACCTCGGCGAAGACGGCGTCGATGGTGGCGGGGTC
>CAZSWL010000378.1:0-3206 GCA_964610725.1 uncultured Bauldia sp. | reverse complement strand
GAGCGGGATGTTGTAATGGCCGCGAAAGAGCGAGACGACCTCCTCGGCCTCGTCTTGCCGCAGGAGGCCATGGTCAACGAAGACGCAGGTGAGGCGGTCGCCGATGGCTTCGTGGAGGAGAAGCGCGGCCACCGCGGAATCGACCCCGCCGGACAGGCCGCAGATCACCCTCCCCCCGCCCACTTCGTTGCGAATTCGTGCGACGGCCTGATCGCGGAAGGCGGCCATGGTCCAGTCGCCCTTGAGTCCTGCGACCTTGTGAACGAAGTTGGCGATCAACCGGGCGCCGTCCGGCGTGTGGACGACCTCGGGGTGAAACTGGATGGCGTAGAAGCGACGGGCCTCGTCGGCGATCATGGCGAACGGCGCGCCCTCCGAGATGCCGACGACGGAGAAGCCGTCCGGCAGTGCTGCCACCCGGTCGCCGTGACTCATCCACACCTGGTGGCGCTCGCCGATGCGCCAGACGCCGTCGTAGAGGGCGGCGGGACGCGTCACCTCGACGAGGGCGCGGCCGAATTCGCGGTTGTGCTCGCCCTCGACGTGGCCGCCGAGCTGGAGCGCCATCGCCTGCTCGCCGTAGCATATGCCGAGCAGCGGCACGCCCGCCTTGTATATCGACATCGGCGGCAGCGGCGCGTCCTCGTCGAGGACGCTCGCCGGTCCGCCGGACAGAATAATCGCTTTGGGCTTGAGCCGGTCGAGCGCCGCCTCGGCGCGGCTGAAGGGGGCGATCTCGGAATAAACGCCGGCCTCGCGGACCCGTCGTGCGATCAGCTGGGTCACTTGGCTGCCGAAATCGATGATGAGCACGGTGTCGGTCATGGCCGCCACGGTCCGGGAAAGGCCGTCTGGTAGGCAAATGCGGACGAGTCTGCAATGCTGCCCGTGATCATGCGCCCAAGCAGCCGCAAGCGCGCCCGCTCGCGCCATGCATCATGGTGCCTCGGCAATAGGGCGCGGCGGCGGGCCAGGTTGGCCCTAAGTCTGGCGGACCAGGCGAAAGCGCCCGGCGGCGGCGTGCTCGCCGAATGCCTCGACCGCGTCAGCGAGCTTCTCGTCAATGAGGTGGAGGTATTCGGTCCAGTCATGGAAGCCAGCGAGTTCCTTCCTGCCGTCGCTGATGCCGCGCAGGCCGATCATCGGCACGCCAAAGCGGCGTGCGGCGCTGTGGACAGCGAACGACTCCATGTCGACCATGTCGGCGGCGATCGCATCGTAGGCTGTGCCGGAAACGATGGAAGCGCCGGTTGCGATGGATGCGGCGGGAATAGCTGGCAGGCGATGAGGGATGGCGACCACGGCCGGTTCGCCGAGAAACGGCGTTTCTCCTTTCTGGAAGCCGAGCGGCGAGGCGTCCATGTCGCGGTAGGCAACGCTGGCGATCTGGTAGATGGCGGCGTGCTCAAGCGTTCGCGACCCGGCCGAGCCCAGCGAAAAGACCAAGTCGGGGAGCGGATCGAGCCGGGCGAGCGCCGCAGCGGTCGCGGCCGCCGCTTCGACCGGACCGACGCCGCTGATCAGCGGCGTGATCAGACGCCTGAGCTCGCTACCGTATTCCTGCTCGGTCGCCATGACGAACAGGACGGCAAGCCCGCCGACCCGGTGCAGGTGGCGCTCGGCGCCCGGGCCCGTCATTGTCGCCGCTTCATGACGGCGATGAAGAAACCGTCGGTTGCAGTCCGCCGCGGCGACACAATGGCGCCCATATCCAGCAGCAGAGCGGTCTCGGCAAGATCCGGCCCGACGTGGGAGACGGCGATGACATCGCGCGCCGGGACGATCGAGAAATCGGGAACGGCCTTCACGAACGCCGCGAGCTGGTCACTGTTTTCATCGGGAAGCAGCGAGCAGGTGACGTAGACCAGTCGTCCGCCCGGTTTGACGAATGCCGCGGCCGAGGCGAGGACCGCCGCCTGTTCGGCAACGCGCGCCGTGAGCGCCCGCTCCGACAACCGCCATTTGGCATCGGGACGGCGGCGCCAGACCCCGGTGCCCGTGCAGGGAGCGTCGACAAGCACCGCATCGGCACGGCCGACGAGATCCGCCAGTGCAGACCCGGCGTCGCGAACCTGAACGTCGCGGGTGCCGGCCCGGACCAGGCGCTGAAAGATCGGTGCGAGCCTGGCCGGATTCCGGTCGGTTGCAAATATCTGGCCCTTGTTCGTCATCTCGGCAGCGAGCGCCAACGTCTTGCCGCCTGCCCCGGCGCAGAAGTCGATAATCTGTTCGCCGGGTTTGGCGGTGACCATGGACGCTGCAATCTGGCTGCCCTCGTCCTGCACTTCGAACCAGCCCTTGGCGAAGGCCGGCTCCGCTTGCACGTTGGGATGCCGGCCCTCGCCGGCAGTCGGCCGGATGCGCAAGCCATCCGGCGACCATGGAGTTTCCGCGGCGCCGTGGCGCGCAAGGGCCCGCATGACCTTCGTCCGGTCCGCCTTCAGCCGGTTGACCCGCATGTCGAGCGGCGGGCGTTGCGCAAGTCCGGCCCCCTCGTCCACCCAGTCATCGGCGAAGACGCGCTGAAAGCGTCCGACGAGCCATTCCGGCACGTCGGCGCGAACGTGTGCCGGCGCACCGGCAAGATCGGCGTTGTCGAGACGGGCGGTCTCCGCCGCGGTCAAGGCGGCAGGTGAATGCGGGTCGTCGGCGATACATCCGGCCAATTCCGTCGCGCCCAGGCCCCAGCGCCAGCCGACGGTCGCCAAAATCGCGGCGCGCGGCGATTGATCGCCCATGATCCAGCCGGAGGAGGACCGCCAGCGCAGGGCATCGTAGACCATGTTGCCGATGGCGGCACGGTCGCGGGAGCCGGCGAAGCGGTGGGAAAGGCCCCAATCCTTGAGAGCCTCCGCTACCGGACGGTGGCGCCCCTCGATGTCGGCAAGGATTTCAATCGCCGCCTGCAGGCGCCCGCCGGATTTCATGAAGGGACCGGCATCAGCGTGGAACGGTCACGTCGCCCGCCGCCAAGATTGCCCAGTGCTCTCCACGTCGAGCGCGTGGTCGTGGTCATCGTGGGTCATTGCCGGCAATATGACCCTGCGCGGCACCGGCGGTCCAGATCGGCCGGGCCTTCAGACCGGGCCCGGGTAGTTGGGACTCTCGCGGGTGATTGTCACGTCGTGCGTGTGGCTTTCGCGATGGGCGGCGGCTGAAATGCGGACGAAACGCGCCTTGGCACGGAACTCGGCGAGGTTGGCAGC
>CAZSWL010000377.1:0-2798 GCA_964610725.1 uncultured Bauldia sp. | reverse complement strand
CCTCGCCGATCCCCTCGATCAGGCCGACGGTGATGGCCGACGCGCCGAGGGCATCCACCAGGAACACCGGCAGCAGGCTGTGGATCGCCTCGGAAGAGGTGTCCATGAGGAGCGACACCAGTCCGAGGGCGACGACCGTGCGCGGCAGCGAACGTATCGGTGCCGGCGCCGAGCGCGGCGATTGTGGCGAAGCGACCATGACGTGATTGTGGACCGGCCGACAGGCGAGGCAAAGGGCCAACGAGAGACGCCGAGGTTTGCCGGGCCGCCGCCAGCCGTTATATTCACTCGGACATATCGTGAAGCGGAGATGATCGATGAGCGGACCGACATCCCCCGATGACGTCCTCGCAACCGCCGAGGCATGGCGCCGGGCTGGCCGCGACGTGGCCGTCGCCACCGTGGTCGAGACGTGGGGCTCGGCGCCGCGGCCGGTCGGCAGTCATCTCATCGTCGACGGTGACGGCAACTTCGAGGGCTCGGTGTCGGGCGGCTGCGTCGAGGGTGCCGTGGTCACCGAGGCGGCGGACGTGATCGGCGCAGGCCGGGCCAAGATGCTGGCGTTCGGCGTTGCCGACGAGACGGCGTGGCGGGTCGGCCTGTCGTGCGGCGGGCGCATCAAGGTGTACGTCGAGCCGCTCACCTGACACGACCATGGATCTCGCCACACTCGCTAGGCTCAACGCCGCGCGCACCGCCCGTCAGGCGGCGATTGTGGTGACCGATATCGCCACCGGCACGACGCGGGCGGTGGTGGAGGGTGAGGACGATGGCGGGCCGCTCCGCGAGGTCCTTGCCGAGCGCTTCCGTTCCGGCGTATCGGGCATGGTGACGGTGCCGGGACGCGGCGAGGTGTTCCTGACCGTCCGGTTGCCGTCGCCGCTCCTGGTCGCGATCGGCGCCGTGCACATCAGCCAGGCGTTGGCGCCGATGGCGCGGATCGCCGGCTTCGACGTCACCATCATCGATCCGCGCACCGCCTTTGCCAGCCGCGAGCGGTTTCCCGACGTGGACGTGGTCGCCGAGTGGCCGGGCGACGCCATTGCGACGATCGGGCTCGACCCGTTCACCGCGCTGGTCGCGCTCACTCACGATCCCCGCATCGACGATGATGCCATCGTGGCGGCGCTCGCCGCCGGCTGCTTCTACGTGGGGGCGCTGGGCAGTCGCAAGACGCACGGCCGGCGGCTCGAGCGGCTGCGCGAGCGGGGCCTCGACGAGGGGCAGCTCGGGCGCATCCACGGCCCGATCGGCCTTGCCATCGGCGCGCAGTCGCCGGCCGAGATCGCGGTGGCGATCCTGGCCGAGATGATCCAATCGCTGCGCGCTCGCGCCACGCGCGCGACAGACGCGGCGGCGTGAAAGTCGCCGCGCTGATTCTGGCCGCCGGGCGTTCGACGCGTATGGGCGGGCCGAACAAGCTGCTCGCCACCATCGACGGCAAGCCGCTGGTGAGGATGGTGGCGGAGGCGGCGCTGGCTAGCCGCGCCGCGCCGGTCACGGTGGTCACGGGACACCAGCGCGCGAAGATCGAAGCTGCGCTTGCCGGCGTTGATGTGGCGCTGGTGCATAACCCCGACTACGCGGAGGGGCTGTCCGCCTCGCTCGCGGCCGGCGTCGCCGGCCTGCCGGCCGATGTCGACGGCGTGGTCGTTCTGCTGGCCGACATGCCGGCGGTCGACGCGGCGATCATCGACCGCTTGATCGCGGCGTTCGATCCCGGCCGCGGCGCCGCGATCGTGGTGGCGACCGACCGGGGCAGGCGGGGCAATCCGGTGGTATGGTCGTCGCGTTTTTTCCCTGCTCTCGGCGCGGTCACCGGCGACAGCGGCGGGCGCGGGCTGATTGCCGCCAACCGGGCCGCCATGGTCGAGGTGGAGCTCGGTCCGGCGGCGGGGCTCGACGTCGATACGCCCGAGGCGCTGGCGGCGCTCGGCGGCAGGCCGACCTGAGCCGGCCACCAACAACCTGTTAACCGACCAGGCGGAATTGCAGTATGGTCCGCCGCCGGCAGCCGTCGGCGGCCAGGCAGTAGGATGACGCCAATGTCGATGTGGCTTACGCAGTTCTTCGCGCCGGAGACGCTGGCCCGCAACGCGGCGCTGTTTCTCGTCGTGATCGCGGTGGCGATGCCGACCGTCGGCATCGTGCGGTTGGTGGCGCTGGCGGCGGGCGTGGTCGGCGTCGTGCTGTCGGCGTTCATCGTCCCCGACCCGATCGGGCTGTTCTGGTGGAGCCTGCTTGCGGTGGTGGCGTTGGTGCGCGTGCTGGTGGCGAGCAGCCGCCGCTTCGGCACACCGTTGACCGGCGAGGAACGACTGTTCCACGAGAAGGCGGTACCGACGCTGGCGCCGAGCCAGGTGCGGCGGCTGCTCGACATCGGTCGCTGGCGGGAAGTGATCGCCGGAACCGCGCTGACCCGCGTCGGCGAGGTGGTCAGCGAGCTCGGCTTCATCACCCGCGGCCATGTCGACATCCTCGTCGACGGCAGGAAGGTCGCCGAGTGCGGTCCCGGCACCCTGATCGGCGAGATCGGCATGTCGACGGGGGAGCCCGCGTCGGCGACCGCCGTGTGCGCCACCCCGGTGCGCTATCTCAGCTTCGAGGCCAAGCGGCTCTACCGCTTGCTCGACAGTCACGTCGACCTGCAGGACGCGGTCGAGCTGGCGATCGAACGCAGCCTGAGCGATAAGCTGCGTCGCTCCAACGTGGCGGCCGCGCATCACGGCGACAACGCGGTCGGCTGACTGTCAGCAGCCGCCGGCGAACGCTGCCAATCTTGGCGGCGTTCAGCCAAA
>CAZSWL010000376.1:0-3215 GCA_964610725.1 uncultured Bauldia sp. | reverse complement strand
TGATCGCCGTCCATCCCATCAGCGCGCCCCACGAGAATGAAATGCCGAGGAAGAGCTGCGGCCAGTCGATGAAACGCTTCATGAACGGGTAGATGGCGACCGTCGCCAGCGAGACGACGCCGAGCACGATCGCCGCGCGATTGAACTGGACGAGCACCGCGAGACCGACCAATGCCAGCGCCACCAGAAACACGCGCGCTTGAAACACCGTCACCTGACCGCTCGGGATCGGCCGCGAGCGGGTGCGGGCGACCTTGGCATCGAGATCGCGGTCGACGATGTCGTTGTAGGTGCAGCCGGCGCCGCGCATGACCACGGCACCGACCAGGAACAGGAACAGATGCCAGAGGTTCGGCAACGGGTGGCCGGCGGCATCGCTCGCCATCGCCGACGACCACCAGCACGGCCACATGAGCAGCCACCAGCCGATCGGCCGCTCCAGTCGCGCCATGCGCGCGTACGGCCGCCAAGCTTGCGGCAGGTAGCGGTCGGCCCAGTGGCCGCGCACGGCATCGGCGACGGTGTGGTTGTCGGCGGGGGTCGAATCCGGCATGGCTCCTTATAGCGCGGCAGCGGCCGCGCCGGAGGCTGCACCATGAACGTCCTCATCATCGGCTCGGGCGGGCGCGAGCACGCGCTCGCCTGGAAGCTCGCGCAGTCGCCGCGACTCGACCGCCTCTACGCCAGCCCGGGCAATCCCGGCATCGGTGAGCATGCGGAGCTGATCGCCGTCGATCCGACCGACCATGCGGCCGTGGTGGCCTTCTGCCGCGACCACGCCATCGAGCTGGTGGTGATCGGCCCGGAGGTGCCGCTGGTCGCCGGGCTTGCCGACGACCTCGCCGCCGCCGGCATCGCCGCCTTCGGGCCCGGACGCGAGGCGGCGCGACTGGAAGGCTCTAAGGGCTACGCCAAGGACCTTTGCGCCGAGGCCGGCATCCCCACGGCCGCCTACCGGCGCTTCAGCGACGCCACCGCGGCCGCCGCTTACGTACGCGCGCACGGCGCGCCGATCGTGGTCAAGGCGGACGGGCTTGCCGCCGGCAAGGGCGTTACCGTGGCGGCCAACGTCGCCGAGGCCGAGGCCGCGGTCGAGGCCTGTTTCGCAGGCGCCTATGGCGCGGCAGGCGCCGAGGTCGTCATCGAGGAATGCCTCGTCGGCGAAGAGGCGAGTTTCTTCGCCCTCTCGGACGGGACACATGTCGTGCCGCTCGCCACCGCCCAGGACCACAAACGCGCCCACGACGGCGACAGCGGTCCCAATACCGGCGGCATGGGCGCCTATTCGCCGGCGCCGGTGATGACCCCGGCGCTGGTCGAGCGGACCATGGACGAGATCGTGCGGCCGGCGCTGGCAGCGATGGCGAGACGCGGGGCGCCGTACCGGGGCGTTCTTTATGCCGGGCTGATGATCACCGACGACGGTCCCAGGCTGATCGAGTTCAACGTCCGCTTCGGCGATCCGGAAGCGCAGGCGCTGATGATGCGCCTCGACAGCGACCTCCTCGAGCTGATGACGGCGACGGTCGCGGGCCGGCTCGCCACGGTGGCGGCGGCGTGGAGCGGCGACGTCGCCCTCACCGTGGTCATGGCCGCCAAGGGCTATCCCGGCGCCTACGCCAAGGGATCGGCGATCGCCGGCATCCATCGCGCCGAGGCGCTTGCCGGCGTCAAGGTCTTCCATGCCGGCACAGCAATCGCCGGTGGCCGTCTGGTTGCGGCCGGCGGCCGTGTCCTTGGCGTGACGGCACGGGCGCCGACCATCGTGGCGGCGCAGGTGCGTGCCTACGAGGCGGTCGCCCTGATCGACTGGCCGGACGGCTTCTGCCGCCGCGACATCGGCGCCAGGGCGATCAACGGCTGATCGCCCTTTCCTCGCCCGGGCGAATCCGACAGACTCGCTCCATGCCGATCCGCCGTCTGAGCCAGGACATGGTCAACCGCATCGCCGCCGGCGAGGTGGTCGAGCGGCCGGCGAGCGTGGTCAAGGAACTCGTCGAGAACGCCGTCGACGCCGGCGCCCGGCATATCGAGGTGGTCACCGCGGCGGGCGGCGCTGCGTTCGTCCGAGTGAGCGACGACGGCGCCGGTATCGGCCACGACGAGCTGGCGCTGGCGGTCGAGCGCCACTGCACCTCCAAGCTCGACGGTGACGGCAGTGACGGCGGCCTTGCCGCCATCACCACGCTCGGCTTCCGCGGCGAGGCGCTCGCCGCCATCGGGGCGGCGGCGAAGCTGACGCTCGCCTCCAGGCGGGCGGGCGCGGCGGAAGCGTGGGAGATCGCGGTCGCCGGCGGCGAGGTTTCGTCGGTCAGGCCCTCGGCCCTCGCCAAGGGGACGCGCGTCGAGGTGCGCGAGCTGTTCTTCGCCACCCCGGCGCGACTCAAGTTCCTCAAGTCGGAGCGGGCGGAGGCGGCAGCGATCACCGACGCGGTGAAGCGGCTGACGATGGCCCATCCCGACATCCGCTTCACGCTTGCCGGCAGCGACCGCAACGAGAGCGACTATCCGGCCGTCGGTGGCGACGAAGCGCGGCTTGCCCGCCTCGCCCAGGTGATCGGCGGCGACTTCCGCGCCGACAGCGTCGCCGTCGACGCCGTGCGCGAGGGGGTGCGGCTGTCAGGCTACGCCGGCCTGCCGACGGTCAGCCGCGCCAACGGACTGCAACAGTATTTCTTCGTCAACGATCGGCCGGTCAGGGACAAGCAGCTCATCGGCGCGCTCAGGGCCGCCTACGCCGACGTGATGCGGCGCGATCGCAACCCGGTGGCGGCGCTGTTCCTCTCACTCGACCCGGCCGAGGTCGACGTCAACGTCCATCCGACCAAGGCGGAGGTGCGCTTCCGCGACCCCGGTCTGGTGCGCGGTTTGATCGTCGGGGCGGTGCGCGAGGCGCTCGCCGCCGGCGGCATCCGTTCCGCGCGCGAGCGCGCGACCGCCACGATTGCCGCCTTTCGCCCCGCCCCGGCGAGGCCAGCGCGGCCGGTCGCAGTTGCCGGGCGCGGCGCCGCACTCGCGCATGAGTTCGCCGAGCCGGCGCAGACCGCCTTCCGGGTGGTCGAGCCGTCGGCGAGGATCGCGGCCGAGGGCGGCGGCGACACCGATGCGCTGGCGCGGCCGCTCGGTGCGGCACGTGCACAGATCCTCCAAACCTACATCGTCGCCGAGACTGCCGACGGCCTCGTCATCGTCGACCAGCACGCCGCCCACGAGCG
>CAZSWL010000375.1:0-6916 GCA_964610725.1 uncultured Bauldia sp. | reverse complement strand
GATCGAGGCGGAATCGCCGTCGCCGGATACGCCGAGATAGATCAGCTCGCGGTTGGCGAGGCTGGCGCCGGTCGCCACCGACGGCATGCGGCCGTGGACGCTGTTGAAGCCGTGGCTCTGGCCGAGGAAATAGGTCGGCGTCTTCGACGAGCAGCCGATGCCGGACATCTTCGCCACCCGGTGGGGCGGCAGGTCGAGTTCCCAGCACGCCTGGATGATGGCCGCCGAGATCGAATCGTGACCGCAGCCCGCGCACAGCGTCGACACCGACCCCTCGTAGTCGCGATGGGTCAGGCCGAGGTTGTTCTTGGGCAAGGCGGGGTGGTGGAACTTGGGCTTGAGGACGTAGGTCATTCCGCTGCCTCGTTGTGCGCCGACGCGACCAGCGCTTGCCATTGCGCCGCGATCGCCGCGCTGATGAAGCGCTCGGTGATCGGGGTGCCGTCATAGTGGAGAATCGGGATTATCCGCGCCGGATCGATCTCGCATTCGTTGATGATCAGAGTCCGCAGCTGGGCGTCCCGGTTTTGCTCGACCACGAAGGTACGATCGTGGGCGAGCACGAAGTCTTCGACTGCGGCGGCGAACGGAAAAGCGCGCACCCTGAGCGTGTCGAGGTGGATGCCGTCTTCCGCCAGCGCCTGCAGCGCCTCGTTCATCGCCGGCGCGGTCGAGCCGTAGTAGATGACCCCGTAGCGGGTCGGCTCGGCGGCCGCCGTAGCGATCGGTGCCGGCACCAGGCCCTTGGCAGTCTCGAACTTGCGGGCGAGCCGCGCCATGTTGTCAACGTAGTCGGCACCCTGTTCGCTATAGCGGGCGTAGCGCGTGTGCGAGGTTCCCCGTGTGAAGAAGGCGCCCTTGTTCGCATAGGTGCCCGGCATCGTGCGGTAGGCAATGCCGTCGCCGTCGACATCGAGATAGCGACCGAACTCCACCCCGGCTTCCAATGCCTCCGCCGACAGCACCTTGCCGCGATCGTAGCGACGGTCGCTTTCCCAGGTGAACGGCTTGGTCAGCCATTCGTTCATGCCGATGTCGAGGTCCATCATCACGAAGATTGGCGTTTGCAGACGGTCGGCCAGATCGAACGCCAGAGCGGCGAACGCGAAACACTCGTGCGGATCTTCCGGAATCAGCATGACGTGTTTGGTGTCGCCGTGCGAGGCATAGGCGCAATAGAGCATGTCTGCCTGTTGGGTGCGCGTCGGCATTCCCGTTGATGGTCCGCCCCGCTGAACGTCGAAGATGACAGCGGGGATCTCGGCGAAATAGGCCAGGCCGATCATCTCCTGCATCAATGAGATGCCGGGGCCGGCGGTGGCGGTGAAGGCGCGGGCACCGTTCCACGCGGCGCCGACGACGATGCCGATCGAGGCAATCTCGTCCTCGGCCTGGACGACGGCGTAGCGATTTTTGCCGGTTGCGGGATCGACCCGGTGGCGCTGGCATTGGCGGCTGAACGCCTCCGCCAGCGAGGTGGACGGGGTGATCGGGTACCACGCCGCCACGGTGGCGCCGCCGAAGACGCAGCCGACGGCGGCGGCGTTGTTGCCGTCGACGAAGATACGCTCGCCGACCGCGTCGGCGCGCCGCACCTCGAGGTCGATGGGGCCGCCGAGTTCCTTCCTGGCGTGCTCGCGGCCCATGGCGAAGGCTTCGATGTTGGGCTCGACGAGCTTGGCCTTGCTTTTGAATTGCTCGCTGATCAGCTGCTCCACCACCCCGCTCTCGATGCCGAGCAGTTCGGCGAGCGCGCCGACGTAGATGATGTTCTTGAACAGTTGCCGCAGACGAGTGTCGGCGTACCGCTGGTTGCAGATAGCGGTCAGCGGCATGGGCAGCACGGTGATATCGTCGCGCAGTTGCGCCGCCGGCATCGGCCGGGTCGCGTCGTAGAAAAGGTAGCCGCCGGCATCGATCGCGGCGACGTCCTGTCTCCACGTCTGCGGGTTCATCGCCACCATCAGGTCGACACCGCCGCGCCGGCCGATATGGCCGGCCTCCGACACGCGCACCTCGTACCAGGTAGGCAGCCCCTGGATGTTGGACGGAAAGATATTGCGGGTGGCGACCGGCACCCCCATCCTGAGGATCGCACGGGCGAACAGCCGGTTGGCGGACGCCGATCCCGAGCCGTTCACGTTGGCGAACTTGACGACGAAGTCGTTGACCCGCGTCTGGCGCGGCGGAGCTACCTGTAGCATCCCGACGGCCCCGCCGCGTGCGCCATGTCGAGCAGGAACTTCTGCATGTCCCACGCGCCGGTCGGACAGCGCTCGGCACACAGGCCGCAATGCAAGCACAGGTCCTCGTCCTTGGCCATGATCCGTCCCGTATTCAGCGGTGGCGATACGTAAAGATCCTGTTCGCGATTCCTTGCCGGCGCCGTCAGGCGCGACCTGAGGTCGTCTTCCGGCCCGTTCTCGGCAAAGGTGATGCAGTCCATCGGGCAGATGTCGACGCAGGCATCGCACTCGATGCACAGCGGCGCGCTGAACACCGTCTCGACGTCGCAATTGAGGCAGCGCTGGGTTTCGGCGTAGCCGAGCATCCGGTCAAAACCCAGTTCCACCTCCGCCTTGACGTTGGCCAGGGCGATCGCCTGGTCGCGCAACGGCACGCGCTTGCGCTGGTCGAGGCTGACGTCGTTGTCATAGCTCCATTCGTGGATGCCCATCTTTTGGCTGGTCAGGCTCACCTGCGGCGGCGGCCGCTCGCCGATGTCCTGACCATTGATCAGTCTGTCGATCGAGATCGCCGCCTCGTGGCCGTGTGCCACCGCCCAGATGATGTTCTTCGGTCCGAAGGCGGAATCACCGCCGAAGAAGACGTTGGCGATGGTCGACTGATAAGTGACCGGGTCGACCTTGGGCATGCCCTTCTGGTCGAATTCGAGGCCGCAGTCGCGCTCGATCCAGGGAAAGGAGTTCTCCTGGCCGATCGCCACCAGCACGTCGTCGCAGGGGTAGTGCTCGTCGGGCTCGCCGGTCGGCTCGAGCCGCCGCCGCCCGTTGGCGTCGTAGTGGGCCGCCACCTTCTCGAAAGTGACCCCGGTCAGCTTGCCGTTGTCGTGAGTGAATTCCTTGGGCACCAGGAAATTGAGGATCGGGATGCCCTCGTGCATCGCGTCCTCTTTTTCCCACGGGCTGGCTTTCATCTCTGCGAAGCCCGAGCGCACGATGACCTTGACGTCGCTGCCGCCGAGCCGGCGCGATGTGCGGCAACAGTCCATCGCGGTATTGCCGCCGCCGAGCACGATCACCCGTTTGCCGATCCGGTCGACATGGCCGAACGCGACGCTGGCCAGCCAATCGATGCCGATATGGATGTTGGCCACCGCCTCGGTGCGGCCCGGGATGTTGAGGTCGCGGCCACGCGGCGCCCCCGTCCCGACGAAAATCGCATCGAAGCCCTCGTCGACGATCTGTCTGAGGCTGTCGACGCGGACGCCGAAGCGCGTTTCGATGCCGCCCATGGCGAGGATGTAGCCGACCTCCTCGTCGATCACTTCCTCCGGCAGGCGAAAGCGCGGTATCTGGCTGCGGATCATGCCGCCGCCGCGGCGGTCGGCGTCGAACAGAACGAGCTGATAACCGAGGGGGGCGAGGTCGCGGGCGACGGTCAGCGAGGCCGGTCCGGCGCCGACAAGCGCCACCCGCTTGCCGTTCGACGCAGCCGGCGCCTTGGGCAGGCGCGATCGCACGTCGGCCTTGTTGTCGGCGGCCACGCGCTTCAGACGACAGATTGCCACCGGCTCGGCTTCGACCCGGCCGCGGCGGCAAGCCGGTTCGCAAGGCCGGTCGCAGGTACGCCCGAGGATTCCCGGGAACACGTTGGAATACCAGTTGACCAGGTAAGCGTCGGTATAGCGCCCGGCTGCGATCAGGCGGATATATTCCGGAACCGGCGTATGGGCGGGGCACGCCCACTGGCAGTCGACGACCTTGTGGAAATAGGCCGGATCGGCAACATCGGTCGGGCGCATGCCCGCAGCTGCCGAAGTTCGCCCGCCGGGGTCGCGACCTGACCCCTCGCGCGGGACGCCTTGGATGCTAGTCACTTTCACTGCCTCGATGGGCAATCAGGCATTCCAACGCATGGTGGCAAATACCGTCATGCAAATCAAATAAAGAGCCGGCGGCGGAAATCCAGACCCTTGCCCCCCGAGACTGATTCGCCAAATTACCGCGCCAGGGGTTACCGAATGCTGTAATCTTTTGCGCCGCGCCGCTACGGAACCTGCCCTTTGCCGCGTTGAACGCAACGGTGCCGTGCCGGCCGCAACGGAGTCCTGATGTCGGTCTTCAAACAGATCCTGCTCTCGCTCGTGGTCATCGTCATCGCCGCAGGCGGGTGGTTCGCCTACGACCGCGGCTGGTTTATCCCGATTCGGCAGACGGCGGCACCGGCGCGTCCGGCCGCGGCTGGCAGCCCGCCGGGAGCCGGGCAGGCCGACCAGCAGGCAAGTCGCGGCGCCCGCGCCGCGCCGGGTGTCCGCAGCCGAGGTGCGGCACCTGTCATCACGGCGCCGGTGACGACTGCGGACGACGGCGTGCAGGTCGACGCGATCGGCACTGTCGGCGCCACCCAATCGATTACTATCTACCCGCAGGTCACCGGCATCGTCGCCGAGGTCGATTTCACGCAAGGGGCGACGGTGGCCGCCGGGCAAACACTTGTCCACCTGGTCGACGACGACAAGCAGGTTGCCGTCGCCCAGGCCCAGCTCGCCCTCGACACCGCCAATCAGGCGCTGGGTCGTGTCCAGCGGCTGGCCAAGACCAACAACGCCACCGCGGTCAGCGTCGACGACGCCGAAACCGCCGTGCGCAAGGCCGAGATCGACCTCAAGGCGGCGCAGATCGATCTCGCCAAGTACACCATCACCGCGCCCTTTGCCGGCGTCGTCGGCCTGTCGGACATCGCCGTCGGCGATCTGGTGACGACGCAGAAGCCGATCACCACGCTCGACAACATGGCGACGCTCAAGGTCTCGTTCGTTGTGCCCGAGCGGGCCAGCGGCCTGGTCGCCGACGGCCAGGCCGTCAGTGCCACCACTGCCGCGCTCCCCGGCAAGACCTTCGTGGGCAAGATCAGCGCCGTCGACAGCCGCGCCGACCCGGTGACGCGCACCTTGGCGGTCGAAGCGACGGTGTCCAACGACGCCAACATCCTCAAACCGGGCATGGCGATGGACGTGTCGATGTCGTTCCCCGGCGTGCAGCGGCCGGTGGTCCCCTCCCTCGCCGTGCAGTGGGACAAAAACGGCCCTTACGTCTGGAAGATCAAGGACGCAACCGCGCACCGGATCGCGATCAGCATCATCGGGCGGCGCAGCGGCGAGGTACTCTTGGCGAGCAACGACCTCGCGGTGGGCGACGAGGTCGTCGTCGAGGGTCTCCAGCGCCTGCGCGACGGCGCGACGGTGACGCCGGCGGCCGCCGCTGCCCCTTCCTCCGGCAGCAGCTAGGCGCACGGTGGCACGCGTGAAGGAACCGTCGCCCAAAGGATTCCTCGCCGGTCGCGGAGGCGGCATCGCCTCACTGTTCGTGCGCCGCCCGGTCTTGGCGATCGTCCTCAACCTGTTGATCGTCATCGCCGGCGTTGCCGCGTTCCGCGGCATTGAAGTCCGCGAGTTGCCGAACATCGACCGGCCGGTCATCACCATTCGCACCAACTATACCGGCGCCACCCCCGACACCATCGACAAGGAAGTCACCAGCGTGATCGAGGGGGCCGTTGCCCGCACCCCGGGTGTGGTCTCCATCTCGTCCACATCGAGCCCGGGAAGCAGCAGCATCACCGTCGAGTTCGATCAGAAGACCGACATCAACGTCGCCGCCAACGACCTGCGCGACGCCATCGGCAACCTGCGCACCTTGCCGACCGACTCCAACTTCAAGCCGCCCACCATTGTCAAGGCCGATGCCAACTCCAGCGCGATCATGCGGCTGGCGGTGACGTCGTCGACGATGTCGATTCAGGATTTGACCCAACTCGTCAACGACGTCATCGTTACCCGCCTGGCTGCGGTCGATGGCGTTGCCGACGTCCAGGTCTACGGCGATCGCGAACCGCTCGTTCAGATCATTATCGATCCCAACAAGCTCGCCGCCCACGGCCTGTCGATCAGCGATCTCGACACTGCCCTCGGCTCGGTCACTCTCGACACCCCGGCCGGCACCATCTCGGACGCCAATCGCACGCTTCTGGTACGCGCCGACGCCAGCGCCAAGACCGCCGCCGAAATCTCCGCCATCAGCCTCAATGCCAAGACCAAGGTCGGCGACATCGCCGACGTCGTGTTCGGTCCGGCCGACGCCACCACCTCGCTGCGCATCAACGGCTCCGCGGGGGTCGGCCTTGGCATCGTGCGCCAGGCGCGCGCCAACACGCTTGACATCTCGGCCGGCGTTCGCGCCGCCATCGCCAACATAAAGGCCTCGCTGCCGGCCGGCGTCGACATCCGCGTCACGTCCGACGACGCCGACTACATCGGCAGCGCCATCCACGAGGTGCTGCTCACCCTCTTGATCGCCACTGCCATCGTCGTGGTGATCATCTATATCTTCCTGCGGTCGCTGCGCGTCACCTTCATCCCGGCCGTCACCGTGCCGATCGCGCTGATCGGCACGCTGTCGGCGATGTGGCTTGCCGGTTTCTCGATCAACATCCTGACGCTGCTGGCGCTGGTGCTGGCGACCGGCCTCGTCGTCGACGACGCCATAGTAGTGCTCGAAAACATCGTGCGGCTGAAGCACCAGGTCAACGGGCCGCGCGCCGCAGCCGTGCTCGGCACGCAAGAAGTCTACTTCGCCGTCATCGCCACCTCGATCACCCTGATCGCCGTCTTCGTGCCGATCTCGTTCCTGCCCGGCAAGGTCGGCGGGCTGTTCCGCGAATTCGGCTTCACGCT
>CAZSWL010000374.1:0-3751 GCA_964610725.1 uncultured Bauldia sp. | reverse complement strand
GTACCGTCATGTGGCGGACCGATACACTTATGGGTGTTGCCTTTGACGAGGTGAGCGACCGGGTGGCCTGAAATCGCGCCTGCCGCCGGCCGGCCATCCGCAAACCACCTGCGAATTTCACCCACCTGCCGTGGCGCAATCTGCTATTCATCGCGGGGGTCATTGTGGTCGCGTCACGACAGGGGAATAGCATGCAAAGAACTCTTGGTGGCCTGTGGCCGCCGGTCGCCACTGCGTTTGACGACGACGGCGGGGTCGACAGCAAGCGGCTCGTTCAGCACAGCCGCCGGCTCCTCGCCGCCGGTGCCAGCGGGCTCGCCATTCTCGGCACCACCAGCGAGGCCAATTCGCTGACGCTGGCGGAACGGCGAAATGTGATTGACGCTCATCTCGAAGCCGGCATTGCGGCGGACCGACTGTTGCCGGGCACCGGCGCGTGCGCCATCGACGACGTGGTCGCGCTTACCCGGCATGCCGGCGAGGTCGGCGCGGCCGGCGTTCTCATGCTGCCGCCGTTCTACTACAAGCAGGTGTCCGACGACGGCTTGTTTGCCTTCGTCGCGCGCGTGATCGAGCGGACGGGCGCGAAGATTCCGCGCATCGTGCTTTATCACATCCCGCCGATAGCGGTGGTGGGATGGTCGCTCGATCTGGTCCGGAGGCTGATCGATGCCTTTCCCGGCATCGTCGCCGGCATGAAGGACTCCTCTGGCGATTTCGAGCATACGCGGCAGGCGATCGATGCGTTTCCCGAGTTGGCCGTCTTCCCGGGCGCCGAGGTCTATCTGGTGAAGGCGCTTGCCGCCGGCGCCGCCGGCTGCATCTCGGCAACCGCCAACGTCAACGCCGGTCCGATCGCCGCGCTGATCGAAAACTGGCAGGAAGCGGACGCCGAGCGCCGTCAGGCGGAACTCAACACGGTGCGCCAGGCGGTCGCGTCGCGCGGCATGATTGCAGGCGTCAAGGCGGTGCTGGCGGCGCGCTACGGCGAGGCGAGCTGGCTGAACGTGCGACCGCCGCTGACCAAGATCGATGAGGCGGCACGTGCCGGGTTGCTGTGCGAGCCGGCGATCGCAGCGTTGCTGGAGGCCGCACCTGCCTAGGCCGGCTTGTGGTGGGCGTGCCAGTGCCAGGCGATGTCGATGCGCCGCGGCAGCCACACGCGCTGCTTGGCTGCGACGTAATCGAGGAAGCGGGCGAGCGCAGCGGCGCGGCTCGGCCGGCCGACCAGGCGACAGTGCAGGCCGACCGACATCATCTTCGGCGAGCCCTTCTCGCCTTCGGCGTACAGGTAGTCGAAGCCGTCCTTGAGATAGCCGAAGAACTGATCGCCCGAGTTGAATCCCTGGGGCGTGGCGAAACGCATGTCGTTGGCGTCAAGCGTGTAGGGAACGATCAGGAAAGGTCCGTGCGGGCCGCTGATCCAATACGGCAGATCGTCGGCGTAGGCGTCCGAGCAATAGATGAAGCCGCCTTCGGCGGCCGCAAGGTCAATGGTATGGACCGAGGATCGGCCGGTGTAGATGCCAAGCGGTCGGCTGCCGGTGACCGCGGTGTGCATGCGAATGGCCTCGACGAGATGGGCCCGTTCGTCCGCCTGGGAAAAATCCTTGTACTCGATCCACTTGAGACCATGGCTGGCGATTTCCCAGCCTGATTCGGTCATCGCCGCGACCGCGTCCGGATTGCGGGCAAGAGCCGTCGCAACTCCGAAGACGGTCGGAGCGATGTCGCGCTCGCTGAACATGCGCCACAAGCGCCAGAAACCCGCCCGCGATCCGTACTCGTAAATGGATTCCATGTTCATGTGGCGCTGGCCGGGCCATGGCATGGCGCCGACGATCTCGGAGAGAAAGGCCTCCGAGGCGGCATCACCGTGGAGAATGTTGTTCTCGCCGCCCTCCTCGTAGTTGACGACGAATTGGACGGCGACGACCGCCCCTTCCGGCCACTGGGGATCGGGCGGGGTACGACCGTAGCCAACCATGTCGCGGGGATAGCTCTCAATCATCGCCAATTCCTGTTGTGCAACGCGGCGCAGGCGAATGGGCGGCCCTTCCTCACCCGGCCTCTTAAGGAATGATTAACGCTCTCTGGCGAGGCTCGCCACTTCGGACCGATTTGGTGAGGGTGCGTCGTCATGGACACAAAGCCGGACTTGGCCGCTGAAGAGTTTGAGCAGACCCTCGGCGAACAGATCCGCCGCCTGCGGCGAATGCTTGTGCTGATGGCCCCGGAGACCGGTTCTCCGGCCCTCGGCGCGCGGTGCGTCTGGCGAGCCGAGCGGCGCGATCACGAGTTGCCGACGGCACTTGTCAATCGTCCTCGCTAGCGGGTGGCGGAGCGGCGGGTTCATCGTCGCTTTCCGGCTCGCCCTCGGCATTCAGGCGCCGGTGGAAGGAGCGCCAGCTCAGGGGCAAGCAGGCCAGGTACGCAAGGCTCAGCACGGTCATCGTCTCGAACGGGAAGCTGACCAGGAACGCCACCGCCAGGACGCCGAGAACAAACAGCGGTGCCACCATGTCGCGTGGCATGCGGCGGCCGATCAGCTTGCCGGACCAGGTCGGTACCCGGCTCACCATCAACAGGCCGATCGCGATGGTGTAGATGAACACCAACGGTGCGGTCAAAAAGCCGTGCGGGATCGCCACCAGCTCAAGGTAAAGCGGCAGCATCACGATCATGGCCCCGGCCGGCGCCGGCACGCCGACGAAGAAGCTCGCCTGCCATTCCGGCCGATCGGCACTGTCGAGGGCGGCATTGAAACGGGCAAGCCGGAGCGCTGCGCAGATTGCAAAGATGAGTGCTGCGATCCAGCCGAAGGAATGCAGGTCGACGAGCGCCCAAACGTACAACAGGATCGCCGGGGCAACGCCGAAGTTGAGGAAGTCCGTGATCGAGTCGAGCTCGGCGCCGAACCGCGAGGTCGTCTTGAGGAACCGGGCCATGCGGCCATCGATGCCGTCGAGCGCAGCGGCTATGGCGATGAAGGCGACGGCCAGTTCGAAGCGCCGCTCGGCGGCCATGCGGATGGAGGTCAGGCCGGCGCACAGGGCGAGCAGCGTGATGAGATTGGGCAGCACCAGGCGGACGGGAACCTGCGACAGCGGGCGCAGGCGCTTGCGGCCGGGCATCTCGTCGGGGTCGAACGGCTGAAACAACGACATTGTCGTCAATCGACTCTCACCCGCGTCTCGCCCGATTCCGCCCCAAAGCGCGCGAGGATGGTCTCGCCGGCAATCGCGGTTTGTCCCTCGGCGACAACTACGCGGGCGTTCGCCGGCAAGTAAAGGTCGATGCGCGAGCCGAAGCGGATGAGGCCGAGGCGTTCGCCGACCACCACGCTGTCGCCCTCACCGACGAAACAAACGATCCGGTGAGAAACGAGACCGGCGATCTGAACGACCGCGATGGCCCCGTGATCGGTGTCGAGGACGAGACCGTTGCGCTCATTGTCCTCGCTCGCCTTGTCAAACTCGGCATTGAGGAATTTGCCTGGCTTGTGGACGATACGCCTGACCACGCCGGCGAGCGGCATGCGGTTCACGTGGCAGTCGAACAGGCTCATGAAGACCGAAATGCGCTGCCAGGTCTGTCCGTCGAGGTCCAATTCGGGCGGCGGCGGTGCGGTAGTCAGCCCTACCACGCGGCCGTCGGCCGGGCTGATCACCAGCGTCGGGTCGACCGGAGTGACGCGCCGCGGGTCGCGGAAGAAGTACGTGCACCAGGCGGCCAGCGCGATCCCCAACCA
>CAZSWL010000373.1:0-3673 GCA_964610725.1 uncultured Bauldia sp. | reverse complement strand
CCATTACCCTGCTCAACCTCAGTCCGGCCCTGATATGGGCCTCGGCACGCTCATGCAACGGCCGCCGGGTCGATTTCGCCGTTGTCGCCGGCGGCGCCGCCATCTGGCTGATCGCCTACGGCCTGCCGGCGTTCCGCGGCTCCTCGCTGCAGCTGTCCCTCAACCTCGCCATTGTCGCCGCCTTTCTGCTCGCCGCCGCCTTCGAGTTCTGGCGCGACCGTCACGAGCGGCTGACCGCCCGCTGGCCGTTGATCGTGCTGCTCACCCTGCACGGCTCGCTTTCGGCGCTCGCCGCCGCCGTGGCGGCCAGCGGCGGCATCACCTCGACCAGCCCGACGGCGCTGATCATCTGGCTGGAGTTCGTGCACTTCGAGACTCTCGCCTTCGTCATCGGCACGTCGATCTTCACCGTCGCCATGGCGCGCGAGCGCGGCGAACTGATGCAGAAGATCGCCGCCTCGACCGACGCCCTCACCGGCCTGGCCACCCGCCGCGCCTTTTACGACGCCGCCAACGATCTGCTCGCCGCCGCCCGCGAGCACGGCACCGATGCCGCTCTCCTCCTGTTCGACCTCGACGGCTTCAAGTCGATCAACGACACCTTCGGCCACGGCTCCGGCGACGAGGTGCTCAAGGCCTTCGGCAAGGCCGCCACGGTAACGCTGCGCGGCACCGACCTCATCGGCCGGCTCGGCGGCGAGGAGTTCGCCGCCGTTCTGCCCGGCGCCAGCCTCGCCGCCGCCTTCGTCGCCGCCGAGCGCATCCGCGCCAATTTCAGCGCCGCATGTCGCAACATCAACGGCATCGCGGTCAACGCCACCGTCAGCGCCGGCGTCGCCCAGGTCAATCGCCGTTCGACCCTCGACTCGCTGCTCAAGGCTGCCGACAGCGCCCTCTATCGGGCCAAGAAGCACGGCCGCGACCGGGTCGAGGTCTCCCAATCGGACGAAGCCCGGACCGCGGCCACGATCGCCGCCCCCGCCAGGCGGGTCGCCTGACGGTTCAGCCGATCGCCGCGCCGACCAGCGCCTTGGCCTGGTCGGAGTCCCACGCCGCCGGGCCTTCCATGACTCCGACGCGACAGCCCTTGCCGTCGACCAGCACCGTCGTCGGCAGCCCGAGGGCAAGACCGCGCGACCTCAAGCGGTCGAGGATCTGCAGCGTCGGGTCGGCATAGAAGGTCAGCCGATGCACTCCGATGTCGGCGAGGAAGCGGCGCGCGCGCGCCGGATCGCGCACGTCGACGTTGACGGCGACGACGGCGAAGCGGTCGCCGCCGAGCGCACCCTGCAACCGGTCGAGCGCCGGCATCTCGGCACGGCACGGCACGCACCACGTCGCCCACAGGTTGAGGAGGACCGTCTTGCCGGCGAAGTCGGCGAGCGTGACGGTGCGGCCGTCGGCGGCGAACTTCAGGTCGTCGAGAGGGTCGGGCGCGTCGGCGACGCGGAAGGCGGCAACCTCACCGACGGCGAGCGGATCGATCCGCCTGGCGGCGGCGAGCGCCCCCGCGCAGCGCGCCAGCGCCGCCTGGCCGGGTTTGCCATTCCCCGACCGGTTGACATATACCGCCGCCGTTGCGGCGAGGACGACGGCGGCGACGGCGACCAACACCCAGCCGCGCCGCATGGCCGGCCACCGTTCAAGCATCCGCCGGGGCTCCGGAGTATCCGATCATGAAGAACCGCATGTGGGGCGGCCGCTTCTCCCAGGGTCCTGCCGCCATCATGGAGCAAATTAACGCCTCGATCGACGTCGACCAGAGGCTGTTCCGCGAGGACATTGCCGCATCGCAGGCCCACGCCCGCATGCTTGCCCGCCAGGGCATCATCCCGGCCGACGATGGCGAAAAGATCGTCGCCGGTCTAGACACGATCCTGCGCGAAATCGAAGCGGGTTCGTTCAAATTTTCGCGCGCGCTGGAGGACATCCATCTCAACGTCGAGGCGCGTCTCGGTGAGCTGATCGGGCCGGCGGCCGGAATGCTCCACACCGCCCGCTCGCGCAATGATCAGGTCGCCACCGACCTCAGGCTGTGGGTGCGCTCGGCCATCGACGCCACCGACCGGGCGCTGGCCGGCCTGCAGCAGGCGCTCGCCGACAAGGCGCTGGCGACCGCCGCCATGGTGATGCCCGGCTTCACCCATCTCCAGCCCGCCCAGCCGGTGACCTTCGGCCATCACCTGCTCGCCTACGTCGAGATGATCGCCCGCGACCGCGGCCGTTTCGCCGACGCCCGCGTCCGGCTGAACGAGTCGCCGCTGGGCGCAGCCGCCCTCGCCGGCACCGCTTTTGCGATCGACCGCGAAGCCACCGCTTCCGCCCTCGGTTTCGCCCGCCCCGCCGCCAACTCGCTCGACGCGGTCTCCGACCGCGACTTCGTCATCGAGACGCTGGCGGCGGCGAGCCTGACCGCGATCCACCTGTCGCGTTTCGCCGAGGAGATCGTCATCTGGTCGGCGCCCGGCTTCGGTTTCATCCGCCTGTCCGACGCTTTCGCCAGCGGTTCCTCGATCATGCCGCAGAAACGCAACCCCGACGCCGCCGAGCTGGTGCGCGCCAAGACCGGCCGCATCGTCGGCGCGCTCGCCGCGCTGATGGTGGTGATGAAGGGGCTGCCGCTCGCCTACTGCAAGGACATGCAGGAGGACAAGGAGCCGCTGTTCGACGGTCTTGACGCGCTGGCGCTGTCGATCGCGGCGATGGCCGGCATGGTCGCCGACATGGAGCCCGATGCGGCCGCCATGCGCAAGGCTGCCGGCGCCGGCTACGCCACCGCCACCGACCTTGCCGACTGGCTGGTGCGCACGCTGGCCCTGCCCTTCCGTCAGGCCCACGCGCTCACCGGCCGCATCGTCGCCGCGGCCGAGGCCAAGCGGGTGCCGCTCGCCAAGCTGCCCATCGCCGACATGCAAGCGATCGAGCCGCGCATCACCGACGATGTCTATTCCGTGCTCGGTGTGCGCCAGTCCGTTACAAGCCGCACCAGCTTTGGCGGCACCGCCCCCAAAAACGTGCGCCGCCAGGCGCGGCGCTGGCTGACGCGGCTGGCCAAGGAGGCCGCGGCCGCGTCGGCGCCGTGACGGTGTGCGCCGGCCGCTGAATCCGGTTATGATCGGCGAGGGAGCCGGCCTGCCGGCCCGTCGAGCCTTGGAGGTATCCGTGGCGCGCTTCGATCGCCGAATGATTCGCGGTGCCGTGGTCACCGGCGCGCTGGTCGCGGTGATGGCGCTTGCCGGCTGCGGCCGCTACGGCCCGCTCGAGGCGCCGCCGGGCGTGGCCTCGACCACCGCCACGCCCGAGGCCGGCAACAAGCCGCCGCCCGACCCCGGCATCACCAAACCGGACAGGCCGTTCGTTCTCGATCCTCTGCTCTGACGGGCGGTTGTTTCCGTGCATCACTTCGCCTACCGCGCCGGCGTCCTGCACGCCGAGGACGTTGCCCTGGCCGACATCGCCGCGGCCGTCGGCACGCCGTTCTATTGTTACGCGACGGCGACGCTGGAGCGCCATTACCAGGTGTTCAGCGACGCCCTCGCCGGCCTCGATGCGCTCATCTGCTACGCCATGAAGGCCAACTCCAACCAGTCGGTGGTGCGCACCCTGGTAGCGGCCGGCGCCGGCCTCGACGTGGTCTCGCAGGGCGAGCTGCGCCGGGGGCTTGCCGCCGGCG
>CAZSWL010000372.1:0-4851 GCA_964610725.1 uncultured Bauldia sp. | reverse complement strand
GCCGGCGTCGGCAAACACCGCTCCGCGCAGACCGAAATCAGGCGAAATACCGGGCAGCGGGAATTGCACCTCGGCGGTCGCCGACCAGAAATTCTTGCCGCCCAGCCCAAACCCGCCATCGGTCGTGCCGGTGTTCTGGTCGCGCGGGCCATAGCCCAGCGGGGCGAAACCACGAATGGTCTCGCCGCCCTTGAAAAAGTTGTCGCTGATGGCAACCGGCATGCCCAGCCCGGTGATATTGCCACCCGCCACCCGCACCTGGCCGATGATGTCGCTCTTCGGGCCGAGCGGGTGATAATAGCGCGCGTCGACGGTGGTCCTGACGTAGCGCGCATTGCCGCCAATGCCCGCGAAAGCCTGGTCGAACTTGAAGTAGGCGCCCTCGTGCGGCTGGGAGTAGTCGTCGACCGTCGAATAGCGCAGCGAATAGCCCGCAGCGGACGTCAGCCGGGTGCCCGCCGGGAAGTAGCAGGGTGCCACAGGGCCCGTGGCCACCGTGCAGCCAGTGCTCGAGCCGTACGATATGGTCTTGTTGGTGATCTGGTAGTTCAGGCCGACCGAGAAATTGTCGGTAATCGGCAGGCCAAACTGAATTCCGCCGCCCGTCGTTGTCGAGTTGTATTTCTGGTAACTGGTGGTACTCGAGGTGTTGCGGAAGACGTTGAAGCCCGCCGACATGTGATAGCCAAGGAAATAAGGGTCGGCAAACGCCACCGAAAACGTCTGATCGCTCAATCCCCCGCCGTACGCGATACGCAGGTTTTGGCCCCGACCAAGGAAATTCTTTTCCGTCAGCGCGACCTCTGCGATCAGACCCTGGCTACTCGACACCCCGCCAGCGATCGAGAACGATCCGGTCGATTGCTCCTCGACGTCGACGACGACCACCACCTTGTCGGGCGCCGAGCCCTGATGCGTCGTGATGTTGACGGTCTTGAAGTAGCCCAGCGCCTTCAAGTTCCGCTCGGCCTTGTCGATCAGCACGCGGTTGTAGGCGTCACCCTCGGCAATATCGAATTCGCGGCGGATCACGTAATCGCGCGTCTTTGTGTTGCCGTGGATTTCGATGCGTTCGATATAGGCGCGCGGCCCCTCATCGATCGCATAAGTAACTGCGATCGTATTATTGCTGTAGTTGCGATCACCCCTGGGCGACACCGCGGCGAATACGTAGCCCAAGCGGGAAAGTTCGACCGTCAGGTCCTCCACCGTTGATTGCACGTCATTCGCATCGAACACCCGTCCCGACTTTGTTCGAACGAACTTCATAAGTGACGACGATTTGATGTCGGGGATCGACGAATCGATACTCATATCGCCGAACTTGTATTTCGGCCCCTCGTCGAGCGTGAAAGTTACGTAATATCTGCCCTTCGTTGCGTCAAAGTCGGCGTGAGCGTCGAGTACCTGGAAGTCCGCGTAGCCGTGCGCCATGTAAAACTGGCGCAACGCATCTTCGTCAGCGTGAAGTTTAGCCTCGCTGTACACGTCGCGCTTGTTCAGCCAGCTCAGCCAGTTGTGCTTGCGCGTTACGATGATCCGACGCAGGCGCGCAGCGGAAAAGGCCTTGTTGCCGACAAACGTGATGCCGCCGACGCCGGTTCTTTCGCCCTCGTCGATAGCGAACACCACGGCGGCGCGGTTGTCTTCGAGCTGGGTGACGCGTGGGGTGACCGAAGCCAGACTATGGCCCGAGTTCGCATAGTATTCCTTGATGCGGTCAACGTCACTTTGCAGTCGTGCCTCAGTAAGAATGCCCCTCGGCTTGAGCATGACGATCTGGGACAGGGCGGGGGATTTGATCTTCTTGTTGCCCTCGAATACTACCGAGGCGACCACCGGGTTTTCGACCACCGCCACAACAAGAGTACTGCCGTGTGGCGCAATACGCACATCTGCGAACAACCCGGTTGCATACAAAGCCTTGACCGAATCATTGATGTCTTGCGGTCCGTAGGCATGCCCCGGCTTGATCGTCAAATATGACTTGATGGTCTGCGCCTCGATCCGGCGATTCCCTTGCACCGTGATGCTGGAGGCAACAGCGGCCTGGGCCACGGTCGGCGTCAGCACCGACAGCCCCAACGTCACGGGAGTGGCCGCCAGAGCCAGCAAGGCCACACACGCCAATCTTCGGGCGAAAATCACCAGCAGCTGCATTGGTTTGGAATGCCTATTACCTATCCGATCCGTCTCCGCCTGGCGGCAGACAGATTCGCCCCGCATGGCCCCACGTTCACAGGATCGCAGCCTTTTTCGCTCACCGCAAGCCGCGCCCCCTTCCCCCGCCGCGAATCTCGCTCTTCGTTGCCTGAGCGACACGCATGCAAGCCCTATTTCACAACGAACTCAAATGAATAATGTCGTTCCAGGTTGCAAAGATCATCAACATCAACACTGCCGCGAAGCCGATGCGGAATCCGATTTCCTGCACGCGCTCGCTCAACGGCCTGCCGCGCGCCGCCTCGACCCCCAAAAACAGCAGGTGGCCGCCATCGAGCATGGGAATCGGGAAAAGATTGATCAGCCCGATGCTGATCGACAGGATCGCCGCGAGGTTGATCAGTGCCACCAGCCCGAGGGTCGCCACCTGCGCGGACACCTCGGCCACCCGGATGGGGCCGCCGAGCTGATCAGCCGACTCGCGGCCGGCGAGCACGGCGCCGAGGTAGGACACCGTCCGTGCCGTCACGAACCAGGTTTCCTGGGCGGCCAGCACCGCCGCCTTGGGGACCGAATAGCGCTGGACCACCACCCCGGCCCCCGTGGTGTCGCGGGCGAGGCCGAGCACGCCGACCCGATGTTGGTTGCCGAAGCGGTCCTTGACCTCCTGCCATTCGGGCGTCGCCTTCAGGCTGATGTCCCGGCTGCCACGTCGCACAACGATGGTGAGAGGCTCATTGGCGCTGACGCTGACGATGCGCTGCAAGTCGGTGAAGCCGCCAATTGACTTGCCGTCGACCGACTCAACCACGTCGCCGGCGTGGAAACCGGCGCGTTCGGCAACGCTGCCGGGCACGACGCTGTCCACCCGTGGTGTCATGGTTTCACGGCCGTAGGTGCTGAACACGGCCGTGAAGATGACAATGGCCAGCACGAAATTCGCCAACGGACCGCCCGCCACGATCGCCGCCCGCGCCGCTACCCCTTTGCCGGCGAAGGCCGACTTGCGTTCGCTAGGGCTCAAGCTGGCGAGCGCACTGCCCTCGCCGAGGCTCGCCTCGGTTTCGTCGCCGAGAAAGCGCACGTAACCGCCGAGCGGGATGAGTGACACGCGCCAGCGCGTACCCTTACGGTCGTTGAAGCCGATCAGCTCCGGACCGAACCCGACTGAAAACACCTTGACCGTGACGCCGCACCAGCGGGCGACGAGGAAGTGGCCGAGTTCATGAAAGAAGACAACGATCGTAAGGACGAACAGAAACGGCAGCACGTAGCTGCCGATCGTGGCGCCCAAGCCGTCGACCGCACCGACCAGGTTCATGCACCGTCTCCTTTGCGCGCCGTGCGCGCCCTGCCATTCTCGACGATATCCGCCGCGCTCCGCCGCCCCCAGCGATCGAGCGCCAGCGCATCGTCGATATTTGCGGGCGACGCCATCGACACCTCGGCCACCGCGCGCGCGATCGTCTCCTCCACTATTTCGGCAATTTGAAGGAATCCGATCCTGCCGGCAAGGAATGCCGCGACCGCCACTTCGTTGGCCGCACTGAGAATATTGGTGGCGCCGCCGCCGGCGGCAAGGGCGCTCAGGGCCAGCGCCAACGCGGGGAAACGCTCGGCGTCGGGTTGCTCGAAGGTGAGCCCGCCGAGCGCCGAAAGATCCAGGCCGCCGACCGCGGCCTGACCGCGCCGCGGCCAGGCCAGGCAGTGCGCGATGGGCGCGCGCATGTCGGGCGGGCCCATCGCCGCCAGCAGCGCGCCGTCGCGGAAGGCGACCATCCCGTGAACGATCGACTGCGGGTGGACAACGACTTCGAGCTGCTCGTTTGAAGCGCCGAAGAGGTAGTGCGCCTCGATGAGCTCAAGTCCCTTGTTCATCATGGTGGCCGAGTCGACGGTTATCTTGGGGCCCATCGACCAGTTGGGATGTCTCAATGCCTGCGCCGGCGTGGCGGCGGCCATTGCCGTCCTGGTCCAGTCGCGGAACGGGCCGCCCGACGCGGTGATGATGATGCGCTCGACCTCATCCGTCCGCCGGCCGTCGAGAATCTGAAAGATGGCGTTGTGCTCCGAGTCGACCGGAAGGATGGCGACACCCCTGGCGCGGGCGGTGGCAACGAACACCTCGCCGGCCGAAACCAAGCATTCCTTGTTGGCGAGCGCCACCGGCGTGCCGGCGGCGATGGCGGTGTGCGTGGGTACCAGGCCCGCCGCGCCGACGATTGCCGCCACGACCAGGTCGGCCGGTCGCTCAGCCGCCTCGGCGACGGCCTCGCTGCCGGCCGCCGCCTCAATGCCGCTTCCCGCCAGCGCCTCCTTCAGATCCCGGTAGTGCTCTTGCCCGGCGATGACGGCGAGACGCGCGCCGCAAGCACGCGCCAGCCGGGCAAGCTTGGCGGCGTTGGCGTTGGCGGTGACCGCTTCGACGACGTAGGCGTCAGGCTGCGCGGCGATAACCTCAAGCGTGCTCATGCCGACAGAACCGGTGGCGCCGAGGATGGTCACCCGCCGTGGAGCCACAGCCATTGCCGGTCGCTCGACTGCTCTTACCGTGGCACTCACCATTGCAGCAATCCCGCCGACGCGTGCAACGGGCCATGGTTGAGCGAACCGACGATCACGGCCAGTGCGGCCGCGAAAGTCAGCCCGTCGACGCGATCCATGAAGCCGCCATGACCGGGGATCAGA
>CAZSWL010000371.1:0-3216 GCA_964610725.1 uncultured Bauldia sp. | reverse complement strand
CGCCCATCGCGGCTGGCCTCGGCCAGCGCCAGCGGAATCGACGCGGCCGATGTATTGCCATGATGGTCGATCGTCTTGATCACCTTCTCCATCGGAATCCCGAACTTCCTGGCGGTAGCATCGATGATGCGCACATTGGCCTGATGCGGCACGAACCAGTCGATCGCGCCCGGATCTATGGCGGTCGCCGCGAATGCGTCGCCAATAACGTCACCGATCATGGTGACGGCGTATTTGAAAACCTCGCGTCCTTCCATGCGCACGTGGCCGACGGTGCCGGTCGAGGAGGGCCCGCCGTCGACGTACAGCTTGCTGCGGTAGCGGCCGTCCGACCGCAAATGGGTGGTCAGCACGCCGCGGTCGCCCTTGCCGCCGGGTTGGGTCTCGCGACCGAGCACGATGGCGCCGGCGCCGTCGCCGAACAGGACGCAGGTCGTCCGGTCGTGCCAATCGACGATGCGCGAAAAGGTCTCCGCACCGATGACCAGGGCCCGCCTTGCCTGCCCGACGCGGAGAAGTGCATCGGCCGTGGCGAGAGCGAAGACGAACCCCGAGCACACCGCCTGCAGGTCGAAGGCCGAGCCGTTGGTCATCCCCAGCTTTTCTTGGACGACGACGGCGGCGGCCGGGAAGGTGTTGTCCGGTGTTGACGTTGCCATGACGATGATGTCGATGTCGCCGCTGGTCAGGCGAGCATCGGCCAGCGCCTGCCGCGCCGCCTCGACCGCAAGGTCGGAGGTGGTCTCGCCATCGGCCGCGATATGACGCTGGCAGATGCCGGTCCGCTGCCGGATCCACGCGTCGGAAGTATCGACCACTTTGCTGAGATCGGCGTTGGTGAGAACTTTCGTCGGCAGGTAGCTGCCGCTGCCGAGCACTACCGATCTGATACTGCTCACATTACCCCCGTCTTGGCGACGGTCGCGCGTTCGAGGTCACTGTGGGCACTGCGGTAATCGGCCAGGTCCTGATTGATCTTCTCGACAATGCCGTTGACGGCAACGGCATTGCCAATCTCGATCGCCGCCGCGAAGCCCTGCGCATCGGCGCCGCCGTGACTCTTGATGACGATGCCGTTGAGACCGAGGAACACGCCCCCGTTCATTCGCCCGGTATCGAGCTTGCTCCTGAGGCTGTCGAACGCGTTCCTGGCGAGCACGTAGCCGATGCGGGCGAAGATCGAATGGCTGATCGCCTCGCGCAGGTAGGCGGCGATCTGGCGTGCCGTCCCCTCCGCCGTCTTGAGGGCGATATTGCCGGCGAATCCGTCGGTGACCACCACATCGACCGTGCCCTTGCCGATGTCGTCGCCTTCGACGAAGCCGGCGTACCTGAGGTGCGGCAGGTCGGCCTCCTTGAGCATATGGCCGGCGTTGCGAATTTCATCGAGGCCCTTGACCTCTTCCACCCCGATGTTGAGCAACCCGACCGACGGCCGCTCGACGCCGCGTAGCGCCCGCGCCATGGCCGCACCCATCACGGCAAACTCGAACAGCTGTTCCGCGTCGGCCCCGATCGTTGCCCCGCAGTCGAGCACGACGCTTTCGCCGCGCAGGGTCGGCCACAATCCGGCAATCGCCGGGCGATGGATCTCGGCAGCGCCGTGGAGACAGAATTTCGCCATCGCCATGAGCGCACCGGTATTGCCGGCGGAAACCGCAAAATCGGCGTCACCGGTCTTCACCGCATCGAGCGCCCGCCACATGCTCGAGCGCCAGCGCCCGCTGCGCACCGCCTGGCTGGGCTTGTCGTCCATCCTGACCGCAACGTCAGTGTGCTCGAGCTGCGCGGCCGCCGCCACCCTCGGATATCGCTCGAGCAGCGGTTGCACCCGCGCCCGGTCGCCAAACAGGCGAAAACGCAGATCGGGAAGGTGGGCGAGCGCAATATCGGCCCCCGGCACGACGACATCGGGGCCGCCGTCGCCTCCCATGACATCTAGTGATGCAGTGATGGCCGCCGCCATCGAGTCTCCACGTCAGTCCGGACGCCCCCACCGGCGGCGAGCATCCCAATGCCACCGCACGATCGCGAAAGTAGCGAACATTACAGGCTTCCGATTGGCAGACAAAGACTTTCTGCCCCTACCGGCTAGCCCTCTGGCGGCTTGCCGGTCAAACCGGCAAGAGCCGCGAAAGGCGAATCGCGGTCGGTGTCCCGCGGCTCGGCCAGGTCGGCCGGCGGCACCGCCCCCGGCGCGCGCGGATAAGGGTCAATGGACAGCACAAAGTATTCCTCCACAAGAGCACCGATATCGACATCCGCACCGACAATCACCTCCGCTGGTTCAGGCTCGTCGGCGCGAATCATCACCTCGGCACCCGGTCTTGGCTTCCGTGGTGCCTCTGGAGAGCCGGGTGCCACGAAGCGTGCCTGAAATTGCTCGTCGACGTGCTGTTCGACCGGAGCCAAGCTCACGACGCAGGTCTGCACGACGTCGGCATGGACGCGGCCGACGACCGTCACGCCGCCCTTGCCATCGCCGGCGAGCTCGATCCGGGCGGTCAGGGCGTTGACCGCCAGCAAATCGTTGGCGGCCGCCAGCGCCGCACGCTCGGCCTCGTCCGCGCTGACGTCCATCACCGCGCCGTCTGGCGGGATAGAGGCAATCGCGACCGGTCGCGAAAAGACGGCGGGCACCCTCACGATTCATCCCCGCCAGGTCCGCGACCGTTAGCCGCGCGACCGGCCGCTCGCCACCGCGCCACGATCGCGCCCCAAAGCACCGATGCAATAGGTCCGCCGTGGTGGTCATCAGCGAACATGCAAGACATCCCCACTTGTCAAGGCCGGAGGGACATTGCATGCCGGCCTAGCTCAGGCTAGGGGAAATGCCAAGACCGCCACTCATGCCTCAGGAACAGATTCGATGAATTGCCCCTCGCCGCGCCGAAAAGCGGTCAAGTCTCACTCGAGGTGGCCGATCATCGCCGCCGCCCTTGCACTGGCGCTCGCCGGCTGCCAGAGCACCGGGGGCGGCATAGCCAAGACCACGCAACACGGCTACGTCGTCTCGCCGATCGCCTTGGAGCAAATCCCGCCCGGCTCCAGCAAGGAACAGGTGCTCATCGCCTTGGGAACGCCGTCGACGACCGCCAACTACGGCAACGACGTCTTCTACTACATCAGTCAGACCCGCCGCCAATCGGTGGCCTTCATGCCCGAAAAGGTGGTCGACCAGCGTATCGTCGCCGTCTATTTCAACAACAAGGACCA
>CAZSWL010000370.1:0-5477 GCA_964610725.1 uncultured Bauldia sp. | reverse complement strand
CAGAGGAACGCCGCGGTCACCGCCGCCATGCCGCTCGCCGTCGCCCGCGCCGCGCCGGCCCCTTCCAGGAGCCGCATGCGCTCCTCGAACATGGCGACGGTCGGGTTGGCGTAGCGCGAGTAGATGAAGCCGGCTTCCTCGCCCTTGAAGCGGCGCTCCGCCTGCTCGGCGCTGTCGTAAACGTAGCTCTGGGTCATGAAGATCGCTTCGGCGTTCTCGCCGAACTGCGACCTCAGGATGCCGCCGTGGACCAACTGGGTGGCCGGCCGCAAGCGGCTCGTCTTCTTCGCCTTGACCTTCGCCATCTCCCGTCTCCCCAACAAAAAACCCGGCCCAAGCGGCCGGGTGGGGACATGCCCTCCGGCCTTTTAGCGAGTTGTTTTACGTGGCAGCAAGCCGGCCGGCCCAAATGACCACGGAGGCGTTTTTCTTAGTCGCCCGCGAACTTGGCGTCAAATGCGACATGGGCTAAGCCTCACCGGCGGGCTCGCGCGCGGGGGCGTCATGATCGACAAGAATCCAAGCGGCATCCTGCCGGCCGATCGCATCCTCACCATGGTCGAGGAGGGCGAGATCGGGGTGGCGCGGCGGCTCGATCCCGACCAGATCCAGCCGGCGAGCCTCGACCTCCGCCTTGGCGACACCGCCTATCGGGTGCGGGCGAGCTTCCTGCCCGGACCGCAGACGATCGTCGCCGACCGTCTCCAGCGGGTGAAGCTGCATGAGTTCGGCCTCGCCGACGGAGCGGTGCTGGAGACCGGCTGCGTCTACATCATTCCGCTGATGGAAAGCCTGAAGCTGCCCAAGGAGGTCGCCGCCGCCGCCAACCCCAAGTCGTCGACCGGCCGCCTCGACGTGTTCACCCGGGTCATCACCGACCGCGCCCGCGAATTCGACATCATTCCCGCCGGTTACGCCGGCCCGCTCTACATCGAGGTGAGCCCGCGCACCTTCCCGATCCTGGTGCGCTCCGGCTCGCGTCTGACCCAGATGCGCTTTCGCCGCGGCGAGGCCAAGCTCGACGATCGCGCGCTCGACCAGCTCCACCGCCAGCAGCATCTGGTCGACGGCGTCGCCCACATCGACAATGGCCTCACCGTGTCGATCGACCTCAGCGGCAGCGACGACGGCATCGTCGGCTACCGCGCCAAGCGCCATACCGCCGTCATCGACGTCGACAAGCGCGGCATCTACGACCCGACCGATTTCTGGGAGCCGCTGCCGCGCCACTGGTCGTCGGAGCTGGTGCTCGATCCCGACCAGTTCTACATCCTGGTGTCGCGCGAGGCGGTGCACGTGCCCCCCGACTATGCCGCCGAGATGGTGCCGTTCGACCCGCTGGTCGGCGAGTTCCGCGTCCACTATGCCGGCTTCTTCGACCCGGGCTTCGGCCACCTCCACGCCGGCGGCCAGGGCAGCCGGGCGGTGCTGGAGGTGAGGAGCCACGAGGTGCCCTTCATCCTCGAGCACGGCCAGATCGTCGGCCGGCTGATCTACGAGAAAATGACCGAGCGGCCGCACAAGCTCTACGGCGAGGACATGGGCTCCAACTACCAGGCACAGGGGCTGAAGCTGTCGAAGCATTTCCGCACGGGGCTGGGGCCGGCGGCGGCGGACTCGGCGGCGTCGACGACACCCGCGGCGACGACCGTCACTCCCTGACCAGCTTCATGAGCGTCTCCAGCCGGTCGGCCTCGCCCGGCGGCTTGTCCCATCTGAGCCGCGATATGCGCGGGAAACGCATGGCGATGCCCGACTTGTGGCGGGTCGAGCGGTTGAGACCCTCGAAGGCGACTTCCAGCACGAGGCCCTTGCCCGGTTCGTGCACTACTTCGCGCACCGGGCCGAAGCGGTCGACGGTGTTGTTGCGCACGAAGCGGTCGATCTCGACGAGTTCTTCGTCGGTGAAGCCGAAGTAGGCCTTGCCCACCGGCACCAGCTCGTCGCCGGCCTCGCCCTGCCGCCACACCCCGAAGGTGTAGTCGGAATAGTACGACGAGCGCTTGCCGTGGCCGCGCTGGGCGTACATCAGCACCGCGTCGACGGTCAGCGGGTCGCGCTTCCACTTGAACCACGGCCCCTTCGGCCGGCCGGGCTGGTAGGTGGAATCCCAGCGCTTGAGCATGACGCCCTCGATCACCGGCTCGGGCGGCGCGGCGCGGAGCCGCGCCAGGTCCTCCGTCGTCGCGAAGGTGAGAAGCGGCGACAGGTCGATGCGCCCGGACAGCGAGCGGGCGACCAGCGCTTCGAGACGCTTGCGCCGCTCGCGGAAGGTGAGGGCGCGGACGTCCTCACTGCCGTCGATCAGGCAATCGTAGGCGCGCAGGATCGCCGGGTAGCGCTCCATCAGCTTCGCCGAGACCGTCTTGCGGTTCAATCGTTGCTGAAGATCGGCGAACGAGCCGAGCGTGGCACCGGTGTCGTGGCGGGTGCCGATGAGCAGTTCGCCGTCCAGCGCCGCCTCGAGGTCGAGCCCGGCAACGAGGTCGGGGAAGGTGTGGGAGACGTCGTCGCCGGTGCGGGTATAGAGACGGACGACGCCGCCTTCACGCACCGCTTGAACACGGACGCCGTCCCACTTCCACTCCGCCGCGTAAGCCTCTGGCGTGATTCCGGAAAGCTCGTCGTCGACGATGGCGTGGGCGAGCATCACCGGCCGGAACGGCGCCTTGACCCGCGACTGCGGGCGCTCGGCGCGGCCCTCTAGCCAGGCGAAGAGGTCGCCGTACGGCACGCTCACGCCGTGCCAGACTTCCTCGATCTCGTTGACCGGCTTGCCGCCCATGTCGGCGAGTGCCTGCTTGGCGAGGCGGGCGGAGACGCCGATCCTGAGACCGCCGACGACGAGCTTGATCAGGGCCCAGCGGCCGCTGGCGTCGAGCCGGTCGAGCCAGGCTTCCACCAGTCGCGGCCCCTCGCTGCGCGAGGCGCGCTGAAGCTGCCCGACGACGTCAAACAGGAGGGGGGATTGAGGTATCTCACCTCTCCCCGGTGGGGAGAGGTCGGATCGAGCCGCGCCAGCGGGTCGATCCGGGTGAGGGGGGATAGACTTGTCCGGATAGGTCTCCGCCCCCTCACCCTTCTCGCCTAACTCGCTGTCGTTCGTAAGGCTCAAAGCCCTCTCCCCACCGGGGAGAGGAGGAGTAATATTTTCCATGTGCGCCGGTCTTGCCGGCCAGATCAGCGAGATGGTTTCGGCGAGGTCGCCGACGTAGTCGTAGGAGTAGCCGAACAGCACCTCGTCGACCCGTTCGACGACGAGGGCGCGCAGCATCGCCGGCTTGACGCTGGGGATGTCGAGCTCGCCGGTGAGGGCGGCGAGCGCATAGCCGCGGTCGGGATCGGGCGTCTCCCGGAAATAGTCGACCATCAGGCGGAGCTTGGCGTTGCGCTGCGGCGTCAGCACCAGGCGGTCGAGCAGGGCGGCGAAGGCTTGCATCGCCGGCGATCAATAGGCTGCGGCAGGCCGCCGGGAAAGCGGCCTCACCCCCAGCGGCGGGCGAGACGTGCGCCGATATCGACCGGTGGCGCGGCCTTGCCCGCGGGACGCGGTGCCGCCGCGGCCGCCGGCGGCCACAGGCATGGGCGGAACCGGTCGAGGATCGCTTCGGGAATGAAGCGGGTGCGCTGGGCGTAGACGTGGCGGTCGCCGTGGCGCGCCTGGTGGAGGACGTAGCAGCGCTGCGGCACGACGATGGCAAGCTCGTCCTCGGCCCGCGTCATCGCCACGTAGAGCAGCCGCCGCTCCTCCTCGATCTCCTCGGGGCTGCCGGCGGCGAGGTCGGAGGGGATGCAGCCGTCGATGCCGTTGAGGACGGTGACCGCTTTCCACTCCTGGCCCTTGGCGGAGTGGATGGTGGACAGGATCAGGTAGTCCTCGTCGAGGAAGGGCGGCACCGCCTCGCTGCCGGCGGCGTCGGGCGGATCGAGGGTGAGGTCGGTTAGGAAGCGCTGGCGCGAGGGATAGCCGGCGGCGATCTCCTCGAGCTGCAGGAGGTCGTTGCGGCGCAGGTGCGCGTCGTCGTGGATGCGCTCGAGGTGGGGCTCATACCAGCGGCGGATCCGCTCCAGCTCGGCCGGCCAGTCGCCCGCGCGCAGGTTGCGCGCCATTTCCGCGAATTCCGGCCAGTCCGCCGCCGCACGGGCGGGCGGCTCATAGGCGAAAAATGCATCGCGGTCGGCGGCGAGGCGGTCGAGGAAATCGGCGGCGGTCGCCGGTCCGACGCCGGGCACCAGCTGCAGGACGCGGAAGCCGGTGACCCGGTCGCGCGGGTTCTCGGCGAAGCGCAGCATCGCGAGCACGTCCTTGACGTGAGCGGTGTCGAGAAACTTGAGGCCGCCGTACTTGACGAAAGGGATGCCGCGGCGGGTGAGCTCGATTTCGAGCTGGGCACTGTGGTGGGAGGCGCGGAAAAGCACCGCCTGACTCTTCAAGGTCATGCCGGCCTCCCGGTTTTCCAGCACCCGCGCCACCACGTAGCGGGCCTGGTCGGCCTCGTCGGCGACCGCCACGATCGCCGGCTTGTCGCCGGCGGGGCGCTGCGACCACAGCTCCTTCGAGTAGAGCTCGGCGGCAAGCGCGATCACCGCATTGGAAGCGGCGAGGATCGGTCCCGTCGAGCGGTAGTTGCGGGCAAGGGTGACGACCGCCGCCGGCGGCGAGAACGCCTTGGGGAAGTCGAGGATGTTGCGAACGGTGGCGGCGCGGAACGAATAGATCGACTGGGCGTCGTCGCCGACCACGGCAAGGCCCTGCCCGTCGGGCTTGAGCGCCATCAGGATCGACGCCTGCAGGCGGTTGGTGTCCTGGTACTCGTCGACCAGCACGTGATCGAAACGGGCAGCGACATCGGCGGCGATCGCCGGCTCGGCCAGCATGGCGGCGAAGTAGAGGAGGAGGTCGTCGTAGTCGAGAACGCCGTGCGCCTGCTTGGCTTCGACGTAGGCCTTGTAGAGACGCTTCAACTCCCCCTCCCAGCCGGCGCACCACGGGAAGGCGTTGGCGAGCACGTCGGCAAGCGCGGCTTCCTCGTTGACGGTGCGCGAATAGATGGCGAGGCAGGTGCGCTTGGTCGGAAAGCGCTTCTCGCTGTGCGAGAAGCCGAGCTCGTGGCGGATGAGGTTGATGAGGTCGGCGGAGTCCTCGCGGTCGTGGATGGTGAAGGCGGGGTCGAGGCCGATGGCAGAAGCGTGCTCGCGCAGCAGCCGGGCGCCGATGGCGTGGAAGGTGCCAGACCAGGCAAGCGGCGCGGCGCTGCCGCCGAGCGCGCTTGCGACGATGCGCTCGACCCGTTTGCCCATCTCGTTCGCCGCCCGCCGCGAGAAGGTCATCAACAGGATGCGGCCGGGATCGGTGCCGGTGACGATGAGGTGGGCGACGCGGTGGGCGAGGGTGTTGGTCTTGCCAGAGCCCGCCCCGGCGATCACCAGCAGCGGCCCGCCGGCGGCGGCCGCGCCGATGCCGTGCTCGACGGCAC
>CAZSWL010000369.1:0-4525 GCA_964610725.1 uncultured Bauldia sp. | reverse complement strand
GACAGGTCGAGGTTAGGGGCCCCATATTCCATCCCGGTTCCCATTGGGGTGGCGGCGCCCTTGTCCCACAGCGATACCTTCACAACTGTTGCGGCCTGGGAGGCCGTCGCAGCAACCGCGAGCAACGCCGCGGTGGCAAGTGAAAGCGCCGCGTTTCTCATAGTCATCTTCATTGCCAGTCTCCATCTCAGAACACACCGGAAGCGATCCACCACGGGCAGCCGTCACCAATGAGCGGAGATGGTACGCGCTGAGATTCGCTGCGGCGAGCCGAAAAGGACTATCGAGGCGTTGCTGTCGATTAGCTTACAATCACCTGACAGGGGTTTCCGGGCCGCCTTGTGCCGGATCAATCAAGGTGAAGCGGCGAGCCGGTGCCCCGTGTCCGCAACGCCGCCCGCGGCCGCCGACCGCGACGCGCCACGACGATGCCTTCCAGGCCGATCGCCGCCAACGAGAATCCAGCAATCCACGCCAGGCTCGTTCGATCGACACTCCAGGTGTGCGCGACCAGGATGACAAGCGCCGCACCGCACAACAGCGCTCCGGCAAGGGGTGCCGCGCCATTGATGGCGACGCTCCGACGCAGGTGCCAGGCGGCAAGGTTGACGGCCGCGAAGATGGCGAGGAACACGGCGCTGGCGAACGACGAGATCACGGTCAGGTCGGCCAGCAGCAGGAACGCCACGGCCATCGCCGACAAGGCGACCAGAGCGACCCACGGCACTTCGCGCGTGCGCTCACGCAGCGAAAACACCCGCGGCAGCGCGTGTTGCGTGGCCATGACCATGGCCAGGCGAGCAGCCCCGAAGAGCGTCGCGTTGATCGCCGAGGCCGTCGACATCAGCGCGGCAACGCCGATCAGCACAAAACCGGCGTCGCCGAGCGTCGGCCGCGCGGCGACCGCCAGCACGTACTCCTTGTCCCGCTCGACCTGGTCCGGCGCAAGGTTGCCCAGCGCCACCACGCTCACCACCACATAGATCGCCGCCGTGATCAGGATCGCGAGGATCAGCCCACGCTTCAGGTCCCTTTGTGGATTGCGCATCTCCTCGAGCGCGTTGGGGATGAGCTCGAATCCCTCATAGGCGACGAAGATCAGCCCCGTGGCGACGAGCGGTGCCGCCAGGCCGACGTTGAACACCGGCAGCATGTGCTCGCTCCTGACCGTCAACAGCCCGGCCACGGCGAAGAACGCCAGGATCGCCACCTTGGCGGCAACGATCGCCAGCTCGACGCGGCCGGAGATCTTCGCGCCGGTGAGGTTGATGGCCAGGAAGGCGGCCATCACCAGAATGGCGAGCCCGTGCGCCACCAACGGCGTTGCCTGGCCGGAAATCAAGGCCGCGCCGTAGGCACCGAACGTCGTCGCGTAAAGGGCAAGCGTCCCGACGTAGCCGGCAACCAGCAGCCAGCCGGCAACGCCGGCGATCGCCGGACTGTCGAAGGCGTGTTCGACATAGGTGAAGCTGCCACCGTCGTCGCTGAACGCCTGGCCGAGGTGCGCGTAGGAAATCCCGGTCAGCAGCGCGACGAGGCCACCAAGCGCCATGGCGACCGCGACGGCGTGGCCGGCGGCTTCAATGGCAAGGCCCAATACCGCGAATATGCCGCCACCGACCATGCCGCCGACGCCGATCGCCACGATCTCGGCGAGGCCGAGCTTGTTGTCGGCGCCGGTCTTCGGCATCGCCATCAGGCCGCCGAGGCGCCCGCTCTGAGGATCGCCTTGAGGTCGGCGCTCTCGTCGCCGACGACATCGACCGGCGGTGAAATGCCGGCGCCGATCAACCGCCGCCCGACGACATGGTCGGCGGCGCGGTTGACCGAGTCGACCGCCACCAGCCGCTCACCGGCATAGTGGAACACCGAGAAGTGGCCATCCTGCGGCCTGCCGCGCAACACGCTGCCGGTGGCATCGGCCGACAGTCCCGCCATCTGCAGCTTGACCTCGCCCTGATCGGACCAGAACCACGGCACCGTCCGGTAGGGTTCGCGCCGGCCGAGGAGCGTTGCGGCGGCCGTCTTGCCCTGATCGACGGCGTTCTGGACCGATTCGAGGCGCGTCAGCCGGCCGCTCTCCCAATGGACGAACGCGGCGCAATCGCCGATCGCCAGCACGTTGGCCACCGTGCTCTCGACGAAGTCGTTGACCAGGATGCCGTTGTCGATACGGGCACCGGCGCCGGCCGCGAGCGTCGCGTTGGAGCCGACCCCTATGCCGATGACGGCGATGTCGGCGGCGATCGCCTCGCCGGCCGCCGTCTCGACGGCGACGACCCTGCCCGCTTCGCCCAGCACGCGGCCGAGCGGCGTATCGAGGCGGACGTCGCTGCCCCAACCGCGGTGGAGCGCAACGAAGTAGTCCGAAATCTGCGGCGCCACCACTCGCCCCATCAGCCGGCCGGCGGCCTCGATGACGGTGACGGTCTTGCCGAGCAGGCGGGCGGTGGCGGCGATCTCGAGGCCGATGAAGCCGCCGCCCACCACGACAACGGCGCCGGCGGCGTGGAGGGCCGTGCGCAGACGGCGGGCGTCGGCGGCGCTGCGCAGGGTGAAGACGCCGTCGAGGTCGACGCCGGGGACGGACGGAACGCGCGGGCGGGCGCCGGTGGCGATGACCAGGCGATCGAAGGGGACGGACCCGCCGCCGGCAAGGGTCAGGGTCTGTCCGCGCGGATCGACGGCGACGGCCTCGGCGCCGAGGCGGAGGTCGATGGCATTCTTCTGGTAGAAGGACAGGGGTCTGAGCGGCAAGAGCTCGTGGGCGGGATCCTTGAGGAAGGCCTTGGAGAGCGGCGGGCGCTGATAGGGGACTTCCGCCTCGGCGGTGACGAGGACGAGCGGGCCGTCGTAGCCGTCCGCGCGGAGGCTCGCGGCGACCTGCGAGCCGCCGTGGCCGCCGCCGACGATGACGATGCCCCTGTCGTACAAGAAAGCCCCCCGAAGCGCGAAGGCTGGTGGGCCCGGCAGGACTCGAACCTGCAACCAGACCGTTATGAGCGGCCGGCTCTAACCTTTGAGCTACGGGCCCGGAACTCGGGCGCGGTATACATTAATCATGGGGGACGGCAAACGCGGCAGCGCCGCAATGGCGTCGCATTGGCGTCGCAATGGCCTGCGACACGGCCGGCGGGCGATCCCCGCAAAACCGGAGACCGAGCGATGAAAACGCTGATAGCCGCCCTCGCCGCCCTGATGCTGGCCGCGCCCGCGCTGGCACAGACGGAGCCGCCCCCGCCGACGCTTGCAGCGAGCGGCAAGGGCGAGGTGATGGTGGTGCCCGACATCGCCGTCGTCTCGATCGGCGTGGTGACGCGGGGACCGGGCGCCAGCGCGGCGCTTGCCGACAACAGCGCGGCGCTGGCAACGGCGATCGCGGCGATCAGGACGGCCGGCGTCGCCGACAAGGACATCGGCACCAGCGGCCTTTCGATCAGCCCGCTCTACCAGCCGCCCGACAAGCGGGAGGAGGGCGACCAGTCGCCAGCGATCGTCGGCTACCAGGTGTCGAACACTGTGACGGTGACCATCCGCGACCTCGCCAAATCGGGCGCGCTGCTCGACCAGGTGGTGCAGGCCGGCGCCAACCGGGTGAACGGCATCGCCTTCGACATCGCCGACCGCGCGCAAGCCGAGGACAAGGCGATCACGGCGGCGATCGCGGAGGCGAAGCGCCGCGGCGAACTGATGGCGGAAGCGGCCGGCGTCAAGCTCGTGCGCATGACCTCGGTCAGCGCCTCGGTCGGCGGCGGCCCGGTGCCGGTGCTGGCGCGCATGGAGCTGAAGGCAGCCGCGCCGGTGCCGGTGATGCCGGGCGAGCAGTCGGTGACGGCCAACGCCTCGATCACCTGGCAGATCGGGGCGCAGTAGCGGCCGGCGGCGGACACGAAAAGACCCGGCATCGCGATGCCGGGTCCTCCTAGCACGCGAGACGACAGCCCCGCGTTCCCTCCCTAGAGTCGGCCTAGAACTGGCGACCGACGGCCCATTCCTTGACCTGGGTGGTGGCCTGCTCAGCAGTGACGCCGTATTTCGACTGGACCGCGGCGCTGAGATCCTCGCGCGTCTTGATGTTCTTGAGGTCGGCGTCGACGAAGCTCGACCACCGCTGGCGAATGGCGGCCGTCAACGGATGCAGGTGCTGAGCCTTGGTGTCGGGCTGCGACGCGGTCATCTTCTGGGTCTGCTCGGTCGCCTTCGGGTTGGCGGCGCCCTTGTCGGCCATATTGCCGTTGCCGGTCTTGCCCTTATCGGAATTCATCATGGGATTGTCTCCTTGTAAGACGGCTGAAATCGATTGCGAAATCAATCCGCTTGAATGGCATATGATGCTCATCACGAAAATTGTAAGGCGCCATCCAAAAATAAATCGCGAAATAATTCTTGCGAGCGCAAAATATAAATGATATCAAAGTGCATTCTTGTCACGGTTGATTCGGAAAAAACTTTTGACTCGCTAGACAATATTATGAAACGGCTGATTTAGAGGCGGGACCAGTCCACATATTCTCGTTCCCGCGAG
>CAZSWL010000368.1:0-3087 GCA_964610725.1 uncultured Bauldia sp. | reverse complement strand
AATTCCGGCGCCCTCAAGGTCAACTCGTTCCAGTTCGCGGTGAAGCTGTTCCAGGACGAGTACCACCTGCCGCTCCTCGACCCGACGCTGGCGGCGAAGCTCGCCGCCACCACCGAGATCACCTTCCCGCTGTTCCTGTTCGCGGGGCTGGCCACCCGGCTGGCGACGCTGCCGCTGCTCGGGATGACCTTCGTGATCCAGTTCCTGGTCTATCCGAACGCCTGGGCGGGGCACCTGTTGTGGGCGACGCTACTGGGTTTCCCGCTCATCTACGGCCCGGGCGCCTTCTCACTCGACCATGTCATCGAGGGCTACCTGAAGGAAGGCGGCCGGCTGTTGTCGCGCGGCTGGCCCTATCTGATCGCCGGCGGATCGCTGTGCCTGACGCTCGGCATCGCTGCCATCACCTTTCCGGCGCTGGTGCCGGTGTCGGCAGCAGCGGTCACCGTGATCCAGTGGCTGCTGATGATCGCCGCCGTGGCGCTGTTCGCCGCCGCTGTTGCTGCCGGCGCCATCGACGAGACGAGGTCGTAGCTGCCTCTCGCAACGGCAGCCACTTTCCATACCGCCGCGAACGCGCTAAGCCGCCGGGTCAACCAACCCGAGGGGCGTTTTGTCATGGAATACCGGCTGCTCGGCCGCTCCGGCCTGAAAATCTCATCGCTCACCATGGGCACCATGACCTTCGGGCGGGCGAAATCCGGCCCGTTGGGAGCGGTCGGTCTCAACGAGGCCAAGCGTCTCATCGATCAGTGCCTCGCCGCCGGGGTCAACCTGATCGACACCGCCGACATGTATGCGCACGGCGCCGCCGAGGAGATCGTCGGCAGCGCCCTCAAGGGCAAGCGCGCCGACGTCCTCATCGCCACCAAGGCGCGCTTCCCCATGGGCGAGGGACCGAACGACGAGGGTGCCTCGCGCCACTATCTCATCGCCGCCTGCGAGCGCAGCCTCAAGCGGCTGAAGACCGACTGGATCGACCTCTACCAGATCCACGAATGGGACGGTCTCACCCCGCTCGAGGAGATCATGGAGGCGCTCGACAGCCTGGTGCGCGCCGGCAAGGTGCGCTACGTCGGCTGCTCCAACTTCTCCGGCTGGCACGTGATGAAGGCGCTGGCCGTGGCCGCGCGCGACCGCCGCCAGCCATTCGTCAGCCACCAGATCCATTACACGCTGCAGGCGCGCGAGGCCGAATACGAGCTGGTGCCGATTGCCCTCAGCGAGGGGCTGGGCATCATGGTGTGGAGCCCGCTCGCCGGCGGGCTGCTCTCCGGCAAGTTCGCCCGCGGCAAGCGTGGACCCGCCGGCACCCGCCACTTCGCCCGCAAATGGCGCGAGCCGCCGATCTACGACGAGGACAAGCTGTTCGACATCATCGACGTCGCCGTCGACATCGCCAAGGCGCACGGCGTCTCGGCGGCCCGCGTGGCGATCGCCTGGCTGCTCGCCCAGCCAGGCGTCACCACCGTCATCATCGGCGGGCGCACCCCGGAGCAGTTCGCCGACAACCTTGCCGCCGCCGATCTCCGCCTCGCCGCCGACGATTTCGCCCGCCTCGACAAGGTATCGCGACCGCCTCTCATCTATCCCTACTGGCATCAGGCGTGGACGGCGACCGCCCGCCTCTCCGCCACCGATCTGTCGCTGATCGGCAAGTACCTGCCCGCGCCGTGAGCTACTCGTGCCTGAGCGCCTCGATCGGATCGAGGTGCGCGGCGCGACGGGCCGGGAAGTAGCCGAAGGCGACGCCGACGAGGGCCGAGAAGACGAAGGCGACGATCACGATGGCCGGGTTGATGACGAACGGCACGTTCAGCCATCGTCCGGCGATGGCGGCGAGGCCGAGGCCGGCGGCGACGCCGATGACTCCGCCGAACAGGGACAGCACCACCGCCTCGACCAGGAACTGGGTCAGCACCTGGTGGGCCTGGGCGCCGATGGCCAGGCGGATACCGATCTCGCGGGTGCGCTCGGTCACCGACACCAGCATGATGTTCATGATACCGATGCCGCCGACCAGCAAGCTGACGCCGGCGACGGCCGACAACAGACCGGTGAGCACCCCGCTGACGCTGGTCAGCATCGAGGTGATCTGGGCCATGTCGAGGATGGTGAAGTTGTCCTTCTCGCCGACGCCGATGCCGCGCCGTTCGCGCAACAGCGATTCGATGTCGGCCTGCACCTCGGCGGTATCGTAGCCGTCGCCGACGGCGACGAAGATCGCGGCGACGTCCTGGTTGCCGGCGATCCGCCGTTGCAGCATCTTGAGCGGCACCAGGATGACGTCGTCGGGATCGTTGCCGAAGCCCGAGGCGCCCTTCTTGTCGAGCACGCCGATCACCCGGCAGGCGATCTGCTTGAGGCGGATGACGGCGCCGACCGGGTCGCCGTCGCCGAACAGGGCCTGGCGCACCGTCTCGCCGAGGATGCACACCGACGCCCCGGCGGCGAGCTCGCCGTCGCTGAAGTCGCGGCCGCTGGCCACCGTCCAGTCGCGGGCGGCGAGATAACGGTTGTCGGTGCCGGTCACCGGCATGGCGTGATTGAGGCTGCCGTAGATGGCGGTGAGGCTGCGGCTGGCGGTCGGCGCGGCGGTGACGACACCGGCGACCTGGCTTTCGATGGCGTCGACGTCCTTGACGGTGAAGGCCTTGACGTCGGCGGAGGCGCTCGCCGGTCCGAAACCCGCCTGGCCGGGCCGCACCATCAGGATGTTGGAGCCGAGCTTGGCGACGTCGGATGTGACCTTGGCGGTGGTGCCCTCGCCGAGGGTGACCATGACGATGACCGCGGCCACGCCGATGACCACGCCGAGCACGGTGAGCATCGACCTCAGCGCGTTGCGCATGATCGTGCGGATGGACAGCTTCAGCGTCTCGGCGAACATTGTCAGGCGGCCTCGGCGGAGGGACCGTCGCCGGCGATGCGACCGTCGAGGAAGTGGATGGTGCGCCGGGCGAAGGCGGCCATGTCGGGCTCGTGGGTGACCATGACGATGGTGTTGCCGTCGGCCTGGTTGAGCGCGGTGAGCAGGTCCATGATCTCGCGGCTGGTGGCGGTGTCGAGGTTGCCGGTCGGCTCGTC
>CAZSWL010000367.1:0-6090 GCA_964610725.1 uncultured Bauldia sp. | reverse complement strand
GCGGTTCGCGTTCTTCGCGGCCGCGCTTGAGCGACTGATAGGCATCCCAAAGGTTTGCCAGCGCCGTCTTCACATTCCGATTCAGTTTGCCGGGGCGGCCGTCGAAGGCGTCCTGCGCCTGCACGTATGACAGCGAGGCGGCCGAGCGCATCATGACGCGGTGGAAGCGGTGGGAGCGCTTGCGCCCGTCGGCGGAGAAGACCATGCGCACGGCGAGCGCTGGCCGATCCTCCGCCTCGCGCAGCGAGCACAGGTCGTTGGAGATGCGCTCGGGCAGCATCGGCACGACGCGGTCGGGGAAATAGACCGAGTTGGCGCGATTGACCGCCTCGCGATCGAGCGCCGAAGCCGGGCGCACGTACCAGGCGACGTCGGCGATGGCGACGGTGACGATGTGGCCGCCCTTGTTGGCGGGGTCGGGATCGGGCGCGGCGTGGACGGCGTCGTCGTGATCCCTGGCGTCGGCGGGGTCGATGGTGAGGAGCGCCAGATCGCGCCAGTCGTCGCGGCCCTTGAGCGGCGCTGCGTGCGCCGCTGCCGCCTCGGCCAGCGCTTGCGGCGGGAAGACATGCGGGATGGCGTGGGCGTGGATGGCGATGAGGCTCACCGCCTTCTCGTTCTTCATCGAACCGATGGTTGCGACGATCCGCGCCCGATCGAGGCCGTAGCGGCCGCCGCGGCTGACGGCCACCTCGACGAGGTCGCCCTCCCGGGCGGTGCCGGGATCGGTGAGGACCAGCTCCTTCTGCTTGCGGTCGACCGGTTCGATGCGGACCTCGCGCTCGCCCAGCCTGACAACCCCGAGGCGGATGGCGGGCTGGGCGGCGAGAACCTTGATGACGGTGGCGAGGTAGTCGGGGCCGCCGGCTTCGCCCGCGGTGAGCCGCGCCAGCACCCGGTCGCCGACGCCCGGCGCCGGACCGCGTCGCGCACGGCCGCCGGCGATCACGATCCGCGGCGCCTCGCCCTGTTCGGCCGGCCACTCGGCGGGTGCGGCGGTCAGTTCGCCGTCGCGGTCGCGGCCGGTGACCTCGAGCACGCTCACCGACGGCAGGTCGCCCGGGCGCGCGAAGCGCCCCCGGTGGCGCTCGACCAGGCCCTCGTCGGCGAGCTCGCCGATCAGGCTCTTCAATGCAATGCGCTGGGCGGTACCCTTGACACCGAAGGCGCGGGCGATGTCGCGGCGACCGGTCTTGCCGGGATGCTCGGCGATGAAGGCAAGCACCTCCTCGCGGGTGGGCAGCGTGCGGGCGGCCTTGACGGTGCGACGGGCCAACTCAGCTCGCGTCCGCAGTGGCCTTGGCCCCGGCTTTCGGTTTGGCCTTGGCCTTGGTCTTGGGTTTGGGCTTGGCACGGCCTTTGGCGGCGGTCTTGCCGGCCTTGGCGGCGAGAAGCTCGAGCGCGGTCGCCAGGGTGACGCTGTCGGGGTCCATGTCCTTGGGCAGCGTCGCGTTGACCTTGCCGTGATTGACGTAGGGCCCGTAGCGGCCGTCGCGCACGGTCACCACGCCGCCGTCGGGATGCTCGCCGAGGGTCTTGAGCGCCTTCGGTGCGGCGCGCCCGCGTCCGCGGCGGCCGCCGCCGGCGCGCTTCTCCGCGATCAGGGCGACGGCACGGTTGAGGCCGACGGTGAAGACGTCGTCGACGGAGTCGAGGCTGGCGAAGGTGTCGCCGTGGTGGACGAACGGCCCGTAGCGGCCGATGCCGGCGGTGATCGGCTCGCCGCCTTCGGGGTGGAGGCCGACCTCGCGTGGCAGGGCGAGAAGGGCGAGGGCACGGTCGAGGTCGAGGCCCGCCGGATCCCAGCCGCGCGGCAGACCGGCGCGCTTCGGCTTTTCGTCACCCGAGCCCGCCGCGCCGAGCTGGACATAGGGGCCGAAGCGGCCGCTCCTCAGCGTCACCTCCAGTCCGCTGTCGGGATCGCGCCCGAGGAGCTTGCCGTCGCCGCCGAGCTCGGCGCCGTTGCCGTCCTCGCCGGACACGGCCAGCTGGCGGGTGTAGCGGCACTCGGGATAGTTCGAGCAGCCGACGAAGGCCCCGAACTTGCCGACCTTGAGCGACAGCTTGCCGTTGCCGCAGGAGGGACATTGGCGGGGGTCGCCGCCGTCCTCGCGCGGCGGAAAGACGTGCGGGCCGAGCAGCTCGTTGAGATGCTCGAGCACCTCGGCGACGCGCAGGTCCTTGGTCTGGTCGACGTCGCGGGAGAACTGCTGCCAGAAATCGCGCAGCACCTGTTTCCACGGCAATTCGCCGTTGGAGATCTTGTCGAGCTTCTCCTCGAGGTCGGCCGTGAAGTCGTATTCGACGTAGCGCTCGAAGAAGCTTTCCAGGAAGGCGGTGACCAGCCGGCCCTTGTCCTCGGGCACCAACTGGCGCTTGTCGAGGCGGACGTAGCCGCGGTCGCGCAGCACCGACAGCGTCGCGGCGTAGGTCGACGGGCGGCCGATGCCGAGTTCCTCCATCTTCTTGATCAGCGTCGCCTCGGTGTAGCGCGGCGGCGGCTCGGTGAAATGCTGCTCGCTGGCGATGCCGTGCTCGCTCAGGCGGTTGCCCGGCGCCATCGCCGGCAGCCGGCTGCCGTCCTCGTCCTCGCCGTCCTCGTCGCGCCCTTCCTGGTAAAGGGTGAGGAACCCGTCGAAACGGACCACCTGGCCGGTGGCGCGCAGGTTCACCGGGCGGGCGAGGCCCGCGTTGATCTCGACGGTGGTGCGCTCCAGCTCGGCCGAGGCCATCTGGCTGGCGATCATCCGCTTCCAGATCAGCTCGTAGAGCCGGGCCTGGTCGGGATCGATCAGGCCGGCGATCGAGTCGGGCGAACGGTCGAGATCGGTGGGGCGGATCGCCTCGTGCGCCTCCTGGGCGTTCTTGGCGCGGGTCTGATAGGCGCGCGCCTGCCCCGGCAGGTAGCTCGTGCCGTAGCGGTCGGCGATGGTCGAGCGCGCCCCGGCAATCGCTTCCGGGGCGACCTGGACGCCGTCGGTGCGCATGTAGGTGATGAGGCCGACGGTGTCGCCGCCGATCTCGGCGCCTTCGTAAAGGCGCTGCGCCACCTGCATGGTGCGCGAGGCGGCGAAGCCGAGCTTGCGGGAGGCCTCCTGCTGGAGGGTCGAGGTGGTGAACGGCGGCGGCGGGTTGCGCCTGACGGGCTTGGCCTCGACCGAGGCGACGGTGTAGGCGCCCGACCTCAGCGCGGCTTCGATCTCGTGCGCCGTCGTCTGATCGGGAATGTCGAGACGGCCGATCCTGGCGCCGTCGAAGCCGACGACGCGGGCGACGAAGCGGCCGCCATCGGGCGTGGCGAGCGTGACAGCCACCGACCAGTATTCGCGCGGCTTGAAGACCTCGATCTCGTTCTCGCGGTCGCACACCAGACGCAGCGCCACCGACTGCACGCGTCCGGCCGAACGGGCGCCGGGGAGCTTGCGCCACAGCACCGGCGACAAGGTGAAGCCGACCAGATAATCGAGGGCGCGACGGGCGAGGTAAGCGTCGACCAGGGCGGCGTCGATGGTGCGCGGATGGCGCATGGCGTCGAGCACGGCGGCGCGGGTGACGGCGTTGAAGACAACGCGCTCGACCGGCTTGCCGTCGAGAGCATGGCGGCCCTTGAGCACCTCCAGCACATGCCACGAGATCGCTTCGCCCTCGCGGTCGGGGTCGGTCGCCAGAATCAGGCGGTCGGCGCCCTTGACCGCCGCGGCGATGTCGGCAAGGCGCTTCTTCGCCTTGTCGTCGACCGCCCACAGCATGGCGAAATCCTCGTCCGGGTCGACCGAGCCGTTCTTGGCCGGCAGGTCGCGCACGTGACCGTAGGAGGCGAGGACCTGGTAGCCGGGACCCAGGTACTTGTTGATGGTCTTGGCCTTGGCCGGCGATTCGACGATGACGATGTTCATTGATGCGGGGCGCTCATGCCGCGAGGCGTGGCTCCAACCTCCCAGAATTGTCGGGTCCGCCGGTTGCGGACGCCCGCCTGATATGAAAAGCGCGGTGGGGCGGAAGCGGGGCCGGACATTCCAAAATTCGATCGGGACTGTCAATCGAAGCCCGCCGGCAAGGCAAAGATGGGATTGTCGCCTGCATGCTGCAAGTGCGAACGGGGCGGGGCCGTTCCTGACCGTGCCGCGGCTTCGCGGCAACGATGGCGGCTTGCGGTCAAGATCCCGGTTTCACAGGCGGTCTTGTCCGTCGTCGCCGCCGTGAGCGTCCGCTGCGGCATATCTTTGGTTGTCTTATTGAATTAATACATTCTTTGATTGTATAAGACGACCGTGTCGCCTTCGAGGGAAGGGGAGACGCCGAGTTAGGTACGGGACCACGGCGATGGCGATGTTGACAAACAAGGGCAAGACGGCGGGTGCGGTCGAGGCGGCCGGGTACATCAGCAGCCTGGCGAGCGAACTGCGCGAGATTGCGCTCAAGAACGACCTCGGATTCGTGGCCTACCTTCTGGCAATGGCGGCGGACGAGGCCAAGGCGGTGGCCGGCGGGCGCAAACACCAGGCCGAACCGGACGCGGCATAGCTGCGCCTGAACCGGCGCCCGTCTTGCGCCGACCGCTGCAGCCGGTGTCGGCCAATCGATGGCGGCTGAAGAGGCCGAGAGCATCGCAACGGTGCAGAGCGAGCGGCCGCGCTCAAACGGCCGCGCCACCGGGGCAAACCATCGCGCCAGGCTAGATCAGCGATACCCGCTGACCGGGATGGCGTTCGAGCCGTCCGGCAAGGTCGAGCTCGATGAGGACGAGGTGAACCAGAGCCGGCGTCAGGCCGGTGAAGCGTATCACCTCGTCGATCGCCACCGGCGAGGGGCCGAGCGCCTCGAGCACCAGCCGGCGGTCGTCGCCGGCGGCGCCGGCGGGCGGCTCGGGCGGCGGGCGGTCGGGTTCGCCGAGTCTGCCGCGCCCGCCTTGCGCCGGCGCGCCGGCCAACATCGGACGCAACGCGGCGATCACATCCTCGGCTTCGGTGACCAAAGTGGCGCCTTCCTTGAGCAGGCGGTTGCTGCCGGCGGCACGGGGGTCGAGCGGCGAGCCGGGCACGGCGAACACAAGGCGGCCCTGGTCGGCGGCGCGGCGCGCGGTGATCAGCGAGCCCGAGCGCTCGGCCGCCTCGACGACGACGACCCCCATCGCCAGCCCCGAGATGATCCGGTTGCGGCGGGGAAAATCGCGTCCGCGCGGCTGCCAGTTGATCGGCATTTCGCTGAGGTGGGCACCGCGGTCGAGGATACGCGCCGCCAGCTCCAGGTTGTCAGGCGGGTAGGGACGTTCGAGGCCGCCGGCGAACACGGCGACCGTGCCGGTGGCGAGCGAGCCCTCGTGAGCGGCGGCGTCGATGCCGCGGGCGAGACCGGAGGCGACGGTGAGGCCGGCCGCGCCGAGCTCGCCGGCCATGCGGGCGGCAAACTTGCGCCCGACGACGGAGGCGTTGCGCGAGCCGACCACCGCCACCATCGGCGCGGCCAGGCAGGCCGGGTTGCCGCGGAGCGCGATCAGCGGCGGCGCTCCGTCGGCGGCCGCCAGCCACGCCGGGTAGTCGGGCTCGCCGATAGCGACGAGACGGGCGTCGATCGCCGCCAGCGCCGCCATCTCGTCTTCCGCCTCTGCGGACGAGGCGACCCGCACGCGGCGGCCGCCGCGCTCGGCCAGGCGCGGAAGCGCGGTCAGGGCGGCGGCGGCGCTGCCGAAGTGATCGAGCAGCTCGCGGAAGGTGACCGGGCCGACGTTCTCGCTGCGGATGAGTCGGAGCCAGTCGCGTCGCTCGTCGTCGCCGAGGTGGAGGCCGGCGCCCCCGTTCATCGCCGCTCGCCGATGCGGCTCTCGCTGCCGGCGACCAGCCGGCGGATGTTGCCGATGTGGCGAAGCCAAAGGATCGCGGTGAGGACGAGGAAGAGGAGCGCCGTCGTCGAGGCGCCGAGGGCGAACAGCAGGAACGGGGTGACCAGGCTGGCGGCCAGCGCGCTCAGCGAGGAAAACCGCGACAGGGCGGCGACGGCAAGCCAGATCGCCGCGAAGATCAGCGCTGCCGGCCAGTTCGCCGCGGCGAGCACGCCGAGGTAGGTGGCGACCCCCTTGCCGCCCCTGAAGCC
>CAZSWL010000366.1:0-3939 GCA_964610725.1 uncultured Bauldia sp. | reverse complement strand
CAAAGAACATCATCGCCAACCCCAACTGCTCCACCGCCCAGCTGGTGGTGGCGCTGAAGCCGCTGCACGACCGCGCCCGCGTCACGCGGGTGGTGGTCGCCACGTATCAATCGGTGTCCGGCGCCGGCAAGGCGGCGAGCGACGAGCTGTTCAGCCAGACCCGCGCCGTCTTCGTCTCCGACCCGATCGAGACCGCCAGGTTCCCCAAGCGCATCGCCTTCAACGTCATTCCCCAGATCGACACCTTCATGGAAGACGGCACCACCCGCGAGGAATGGAAGATGGTGGCCGAGACCAAGAAGATCCTCGATGCCAAGATCCGGCTCACCGCGACCTGCGTGCGGGTGCCGGTGTTCGTCGGCCACTCGGAGGCGGTCGCCGTCGAGTTCGCCGAGCCGATCACCGCCGAGGAAGCGCGCGAGCTGTTGCGCCAGGCGCCCGGCTGCCTGGTGGTCGACAAGCACGAGGACGGCGGCTACGTCACCCCGTTCGAGGCGGTCGGCGAGGACGCCACCTACATCAGCCGCATCCGCGAGGACGTCACCGTCGACAACGGCCTGATGCTGTGGGTGGTCTCCGACAATCTCAGGAAGGGCGCGGCCTTGAATGCGATCCAGATCGCCGAGGTTCTCGTCAATCGCAAGCTGATCGAGCCCAAGCGACGGGCGGCGTGAAGGCCCGGCGCGCCGGCCCCGGCGGGGCGACTCCCAGCCCTGGTCCGATCGACCACCGTTCCTTCCGCCATTGGGGCGGCTTCATCTTCTCCGGCCTGACCGCCTTCGTCGTCGACATGAGCGTGACCTTTCTGCTCGTCCACGTCGCCCGTCTCGACCGCTTCTCCTCCCGCCTCATCGCCATTCTCATCGCCACCGTCGTCGCCTGGCTGCTGCACCGGCGCATCACCTTCAACGTGCCCTACGGCCCCTCCATCGCCGAGTTCGTCCGTTTCTTCCTCGTCGCCTCGAGCGCCAACGGCGCCAACTACGTCGTCTACGCCGCCATCCTGCTGCTCGTGCCGGCGACGCCCCTGCTGGTGGCGATCGTCATCTCCAGCAGCGTCGCCGGGCTGCTTTCCTACTTCGGCTTCCGCTTCGGCGTGTTTCACCGCTTCGAGGAGGAGGAGGTCTAGATGGCCGCAAAGTCTCCGGCACCGTCGCCGACGCGGAGCTCGCCGGTGGCGATGTCGAACCAGGCGCCGTGCAGCAAAAGCGCGCCGGCCGCCACCCGCTCGGCGACGAACGGAAACGTCATGAGGTTCTCCATCGACTGGCGGACCGAGGCGAACTCCATCGCCCGTTGCCGCTCCGCCGGCGACGCCTCCGTCGCCTCCACCGGCCCGGCGGCGGCCGTCATCAGCGAGATCCACTCGCCGACAAAGTGGCCGGCCGGGCCGCCGCCCGATAGGAAAGCCGCCACGCCGCCGCAGCGGCCGTGTCCCATCACGACCAGATGGCGGACGCCGAGTGCGACCACGCCGAACTCGATCGCCGCCGAAGTGCCGTGATGGCCGCCGGCCTGCTCGAACGGCGGCACCAGATTGGCGACGTTGCGATGCACGAACATCTCGCCGGGCGCCGCGTCGAAGATCGTCTCGGGCGCGGCACGACTGTCGCAGCAGCCGATGATCATCACCTCCGGCCGCTGCCCGCTTTCGGCGAGCCGCCGGTAGCGGGCAGCATCGGCGGCAAGCCGGCTCCGCCGGAACGAGTGATAGCCGTCGATCAGACGTCGCGGGAATTGGCTCATGATCCCTCCGGCCTGGTCAGGTTTTGAAAAAACGATTGCGCCGCCACCAGCGGGATTTCGTCGACGCCCATGTCCGACGCCAGCTTGACCGCCGCCAACACCGCCGCCGCCGTCCGGTCGGCCGCCTCGGCCGGTGAGCGGCCCCCGAGGCGCTCCGCCAGGTAGAGCGCCGCGAACAGGTCGCCGGTGCCGTGCGGCGCTTTTTCAAGACGCGGGTGGGCGGCGAGATGGACATCGTCCCCCGCCACGACCAGGTTGCCGATCTGACCGGACGGCGCGAATGCCGAGGTCACCACCACCTCACCCGCCGCCAGCCCGCGGGCGAGCGCGGTCAGCGCCTCGTTGTCGCCCGCCGGCCGAGCGCACAGCCGGACGAGCTCGTGACGGTTGGGCGTTGTCACGTCCGCCAGCGGCAACAACCGCTCGCCGATCGCCTCCGTCACCGACGGCGGGTGGAACAGGCGCCGATCGTCGCCGATGTTGGGATCGCAGAGATAGAGCGCCCCCGGGCTCGCCCGCTTGACCGCGCCGACCAGTCGGGCAATGGCGTCCGCCTGCCGGCCGTCGCCGAGGTAGCCCGAAAGCACGGCAGCGACCGCGTCGAGACCGGGGGCGCGGGCGAGGTCGTCGAGAAAGCCGGCGAAGGCCTCCGCTCTCGTCACCAGACGGGCCGAGGGGCCGTGACCGGGATGCCAGGTGAGCTGCACCGTCGGCACGAACCACACCGGAAAGCCCAGTCTCTCCAGCACGAACACCGAGGCGCGGCCGCCAACGCTGCCGACGGCGACGTGCGAATTGACGACGATGACGGCGGGCTTCGGCACGAGCGGCTCCTGCTGCGAGGTCTTCTCGCGCAAGCCAGTGGAGCAAAACGCCGCGCAAGGCTAGTCTTGGTGCGGGTTGGGAGGAATTCAGATGGCGGCAAGCCCGCGTCCACGGCGCAGTGCGCTGTTCGTGCCCGGCATCAACGAGCGGGCGCTGGCAAAGGCGCCATCGCTGGCCGCTGACGTGCTCATCCTCGACCTCGAGGATTCGGTGGCGCCGGCCCGCAAGGACGCCGCCCGCGACCTCATCGCCGCCGCCCTTCCCGCCCTCACCCGCGGCCGCCGCGAGATCGTGGTGCGGGTCAACGGCCTCGACACGCCGTGGGTCGCCCGCGACATCGCCGCCATGGCCGCCGCCCGGCCCGACGCGGTGCTCGTCCCCAAGCTGTCACGGGTCGACGACGTGCGTCGCGCCCGCACCGCGCTCGCCGCCGCTCAGGCGCCCAAGGACATGCGCCTGTGGGCGATGATCGAAACGCCCGCGGCGATCATCAATGCCGCCGTCATAGCCGCGATTGCGGCGATGCCGGCACCGGCGCTCACCTGCTACGTCCTCGGCACCAACGACCTTGCCGCCGAGCTCGGCGCCCGCATCCGCCCGGGCCGCGCGGCGCTGGTGCCCCATCTCGCCGCCGCCCTCGCCGCCGCCCGCGCCCACGACCTTGCCGTCCTCGACGGCACCTTCAACGACCTGCTCGACGAGACGGCCCTCGGCGCCGAGTGCGCCGAGGGCCGCGACCTCGGCATGGACGGCAAGACGCTGATCCATCCCGCCCAGATCGCCATCGCCAACCGAGTGTTCGCCCCCTCCGACGACGACATCGCCTGGGCACGGCGGGTGATCGAGGCGTTCGCCGAGCCCGACAACGCCGGCAAGGGCGTCATCAAGGTCGCCGGCCGCATGGTCGAGCGCCTGCACGAGCGCCAGGCCAAGCGCACGCTCCAGCTCGCCGACGCCATCGCGGCGATGGCGGCGGAAACCTCCGGCGCGGCCTGAAACGTCCCGCTAGACCCACGGCCGCTCGAGCGCCGCTTCCCTTTCGAAAGAGCCGATGCGCGCGGCCTTTTCCATGGTGAGGCCGACCTCGTCGAGCCCGTTCAAGAGACAGTGCTTCTTGAATGGGTCGATGTCGAAGCGCACCACACCGCCGTCGGGACCGCTGATCTCCTGCTTGTCGAGATCGACGGTGAGGGTGGCGTTGGCGCCGCGCTCGGCGTCGTCCATCAGCTTGGCGAGGTCTTCCTTGCTCACCCGGATCGGCAGGATGCCGTTCTTGAAGCAGTTCGAATAGAAGATGTCGCCGAAGCCGGTCGAAATGACGCAGCGGATGCCGTGGTCGAGCAGCGCCCACGGCGCGTGCTCGCGGCT
>CAZSWL010000365.1:0-6990 GCA_964610725.1 uncultured Bauldia sp. | reverse complement strand
CGACCGCCGCCAAGGACGGCCACTTCTTCGCGGCGATCAACATTTCCTTCTTCGAGGACGTCGACCGCTTCAAGCGGCGCATGGACACCATCATCCGTGAGGTGCACGGCTCCAAGCGGCGGGCGGGCGTCGAACGCCTCTACGTGCCGGGCGAGATCGAGGCCGACATCGATGCGGCCTCATCTGACGGCATCGTGCTCGCGGCCGCCACGCTCAACGATATCGTCGACTGCGCCGGTCGCCTGGACGTCGACGCGGCTCGCTTGGTGGCCGGCTGACCGCCCGGAATTCGGCACATGTCACAGCCGCTGCCGACAAAGGACTCCATCGACCTCGATCCCGCCTATCTCAGCTTCCTGAGGGCGCTGGCGCCCGACGGCGGCGAATTCGATCCCGCCAACGCGGTCGTCCTCGACATGCGCGCGATGGGACTCGAGACGCGCCGTCCATGGCAGGCCGGCGGCGCCGTCATGCACGACACCGTCGAGGACACCGTGCCGACACCGTCCGGCCCGGTGCGGGTGCGGCTCCACTATCCTACGCGACGGCGGCCGCTGCCGGCGGTCGTCTATTTCCACGGCGGCGGCTGGGTGTTGCTCGACCTCGACAGCCACGACCGCCTCATGCGCGAATACGCTGCCCAATCCGGTTGGGCGGTCGTCGGCGTCGACTATCCGCGCGCGCCAGAGGCGCGTTTCCCGGTCCCGGTCCACGCCTGCGCGGCGGTGATTGACGCGGTCGCCGGGGCGCTGGGCCAGCGTCACCACCTGCGCCGTCCGATCGTGCTCGCCGGCGACTCGGCCGGCGCCAATCTGGCTCTGGCCGCCGCGATCCTGCGGCGCGATCGCGGCAGCCAGGGCGTCGCCGGACTTGTCCTCAACTACGGGGTCTACGACGCGAGCCTTCGCCAGCCTTCGTACGCGACCTTCAGCCGGCCACCGCTGACGCTCACGCGCGAACGGATGGCGTGGTTCTGGGACCAGTACTGCCCCGACCGCAGGCAGCGCGCCGATCCGCTGGCGGCTCCGGTAGGTGCGAACCTGACGGACCTGCCACCGGTCTGGCTTGCGACCAGCGGTCAGGACGTCCTGCGCGATGAGAATATTGCTCTCCTCCAGCGTCTGGTCGAAGCCGGCAACCAGGTGCATCTCGATCATCATCCGATGGCGCCGCACGCGTTTCTCGAGGCCCTCGCCTTCACCGACAAGGGCTCGCGCGCGATCCGCCGTGTCGCGGCCTGGCTGAGAGAGCGCGACGACGGCCGCAGCTGAGGCCGGTCAATCGGCGCAACGAGGGATCGTGTTGGGCCCTATGTCGGGGTCGGCGCCGTGTGGTCGAGCAGGCCCTCGCTCTTCAAATCCGCCCACAGCGCGGCCGGAATGGACACGGTCATCAGGCGGACGTTCTCGGCGATCTCCTCGGGGCGTACTGCCCCGGGAACGATCGAGGCCACCTGGCGGTGGCCGAGCGGGAACTGGATTGCCGCCGCCGCCAGCGGCACGCCATGGCGGCCGCACACGCTCTGGATGCGCCTCACCCGCTCCATGATCTCCGGCGGCGCCGGCTGATAGTCGTAGGTGGCGCCGGGTCGCGCCCCGGTCGCTAGAATTCCCGAATTGAACGGACCGCCGAGCAGGATCGAAAATTGCTTCGATCGGGCCAGAGGGAGGAGGTCGTCGAGACCGTTCTGCTCGAGCAGCGTGTAGCGTCCGGCCAGCAGAAAGCAGTCGAAATCCCCCTCGCCGGCAAAGCGCAGGCACGGTTCGACTTCGTTGACACCCGCCCCGATGGCGCGAACCACCTTGGCCGACCGCAGGTCGTCGAGGGCCCGGTAGGCGCCCTTCATCGCCTCACCCAGACGTTGCTCGAATGCCTCCTTCGATCCGTGCGTCCACACGTCCACGTCGTGGATCAGGGCGATGTCGATCTGGTTCATGCCCAAGCGCTGGTAGCTGTCCTCGAGCGAGCGCAGGCAACCATCGTAGGAATAGTCGTAAACGGCCCTGAAGTGCAGGCCGCCGACGAAGAAGCCGCGCTCGATGGTTTGCGACTTTTCGGGCTTGAGCACCCTGCCGACCTTGGTGCTGAGGACGATGTCGTCACGCGGCTTGTCGCGCAGGACATGGCCGAAGCGGTGCTCCGACAGCCCCTGCCCGTAGAGCGGCGAGGTATCGAAGAGGCGGACGCCGTCGCCATGGGCGGCCTCGACCGTTGCCAGCGCCTGCTGCTCCGGTATTTGCTCGTAAAGGTTTCCGAGCGGGGCACCGCCGAGACCGATGACGGTCACGTTGAGGCCACTGCGCCCCAACGGCCGACGGGCGAGCTCGTTCATCTTTCAATCCTCCCGCTTTGTCGCACCAAAACCTCGCCCGGCGCCCGACGTCCAAGGCTCTCACCCCGGATTGTAGTCGCGGCTCGCTTCCGGATCGTCGGTGCTGAAGGGCAGAGACATCAACTGCGTCCACGCCGCAGCAGGAATCGGCCAAGCCGCCCACGTTAGGGTCTGCTCGACCCGTTCCGGCCTGGAGATGCCGCAGATCGTCGCGGTTACGCGCGGGTCGCGCAGGGAGAACTGCAGCGCGGCCGCCCCGGTGGGGATGCCGTAGCGGGCACAGGTCTCTTCCACCCGGCGGACCGGCTCAAGATCCGCCTCGGCGGCCTCCTGGTAGACATAGCGCGGATAGTCACGGGCGCCCTTGGCAAGGACGCCTGCCGCGTAGGGCGCGGCATTGAGCACGGCGATGCCCTTGGCCACGGCGAAATCGATCATGGCTTGCGCATTGCGGTTGACCAGGGTGAAGCGGTTGTGGGTGATGAGGGCATCGAAATCCCAATCGCGCAGCAGCGGCATCATGATGTCGACCCTGCCGGCGGCAAGGCCGACGGCTTCGGCCAGCCCCTCCTCTTTGATCTTGAACAGCTCGGCGAGCGCACCGCGCGGACCGGTGACCTCGGCGAGTGAGGCGGCGTGCTCGGGGTCGTGCAGGTGCAGAAGATGGATGCGGTCGAGGCCGAGCGCCTTAAGACTCGCCTCGATGGATCGCCTGGCCTGGCTGGCGCCGAAGCGTCCGGTGTCGGTCTCGCGGTCCAATTTGGTGGAAACGACGAAGCCGGCAGGAAGCCCGCCCAGTTCGCGGATCACGTCGCCGACACGCTGTTCGCTGGCACCCACGCCGTAAATGCGCGCGGTGTCGAGGAAATTGACGGAGCTGCGAAAGATCGCGCGGACGGTTGCCTTCGCCCGCTCTTCCTCGACGCCATAGCCGTACGTCTTCGGCATGTCGCCCAGCGACGATGTGCCGAAACAGATGCGCGAGACGAGAAGCCCGGTGCGACCAAGATTTACCTTGTCGACGTGATGTTGGTTCGGCACGCCATCCTCCTGTGTCGCTATATGGGACGTGGCACCATGCCGGACTTCTCCGGCAGGCTGCGCGATAATGTCGCCGCTCATCGCAGACGTGTCCATAACGAGCTTGCCGCGACCGCCGCCAGAATAATCATCCCGACGAGAATATCGCGCACGTAGCTGTCGACGCTCATCTGGGTGAGGCCGTTGTCGAGCGCGCCGAGGATGAGCACGCCGATCAAGGTGGCGTGCACGCGCGGTTCGCCTTCCTCGCTCATGGTCATGCCAAGGAAGACGGCGGCGATGGCGTTGAGCATGAGGCCGCTGCCCTGGGTCGGATTGGCTGAGGCCACGCGACTGGCATACATGAGGCCGCCACCAGCGGCGCCGGAGCCGGTCAGGGCGAAGGCGACAAGTCTCAGCGTCTTCACCTTCACCCCGCTGAGACGCGCCGCCTCGCGATTGCCGCCGATGGCGTAGAGGCGGCGGCCGAAAGTCGTCTGTTCAAGCAGCACCCACACCAGCGCCACGACCGCCAGGGCGACGATGGTCAGGTAGGGCAGCTTCAGACCGCCGCCGAGCGGCAGGCCGTTGCGGGCAAAATCACCGAACGCTGCCGGGATGTCGCGGCCGAAGATGGTGCGACCGCCGCTGATCAGAAAGGCGGCGCCGGAGAAGATGGTGAGCGTCGCCAACGTGGCGATGAACGGCAGGATGCCGACCAGGCTCACCAGAACGCCGTTGAGGGCCCCGCCGGCAAGCCCAACCGCCAGCGCAGCGGTGACTGCGGCCGTCGCATTCCAGCCAAGGGTGAAGAGGACGGCGGCAACAACCCCGGCAAGGCTCGCCATGGAGCCGACACTCAGGTCGAAGTCGCCCATGACCATGACAATGGTCATGGCGGCGGCGACCACTGTCAGCATGCTGACCTGCTGGCTGATGTTGAGCCAGTTGCGAGCGGTGGGGAAGGTGCCCGGGAGGCTGAGGGAGAAGACGACGAGGATGACGGCAAAGCCGATCAGCGTGCCGTAGCGCCGGAGGAGCGTCGTCAACCTCATGCTCCTGGTGTTTGTGGCGCAACCACCGCCGCGGCGCCGTAGCAGTGGCCGAGCAGCGCTTGCTCGGTCAGTCCGTCGGTGCCGAGCTCGGTGGCGACGGTTCCGTTCCGCATGACAAGGATGCGGTCGCACAGGCCGATAAGCTCGGGAAGATCGGACGAGGCCATCATCACCGCCATGCCGGCGGCGCTCAGCCGCCGGATCAAGCTATAAATGTCGAACTTGGCGCCCACGTCGACGCCGCGCGTCGGCTCATCAAGCAGCAGCACCGCAGGTCCGCCGGCGATCGCCTTGGCAAAGACGACCTTCTGCTGGTTGCCGCCGCTCAGCTCGTGACAGCGCTGACGCGACCCGCGTGCCTTGAGGCGTACCTCGGCCCCGTATCTGTCGGCCGCCGCTCGCTCGCGGTCAGGGGCAAGAAAGCAGCCACCGCGGCTGAAGCGAGCCAGGTGCGGCAGCGTGATGTTCTCGGCGATGGGCCGCGACAGGACAAGGCCCTCCGATCGCCGCTCGTGCGGCACGTAGGCAATGCCCGCCTGCCAGGCGGCGGTCAGCCCGCGCCGGTGTTGCTCGCGGCCGCCCAACACGATCCGGCCGGAGCGCACCGGCGCGGCGCCCATCACCAGCCGCAGGAGCTCGCTTTGCCCGGCACCGGCAAGCCCGGCAACGCCTACGATCTCGCCTTTCCTCAGGTTCAACGCAATCGGACCGACGCCGTCGCCGGTGAGATCGTCGAGAGCAAGCGCGATATCCCTGCCGGCCGGCGCCGGCGCCGGCGGATACGCTTCGTCCACCTGACGACCGATCATCAGGCGAATGAGTTGGTCGCGTGATGTATTGGCGACGGCCACCGTCGCCATTACCGCTCCATCGCGGAGCACCGTCGCCCGATCGCAGAGCCGCATCACCTCGTCGAGGCGGTGCGAGACGTAAAGGACCGACCGGCCGGATTGGCGGATTTCCCGCAGCACGGCGAACAGCCGCTGCACTTCGGCGCCGGAGAGCGCCGCCGTCGGCTCATCCATGACGTAAAGGCGCGCCGTGGCCGGGGCGTCGTCGAGAAAGGCCGCGGCGATCGACACGATCATGCGGTCGCCGACGGTCAGCCCCGCCATGCGCCGGCGCGGATCGATATGGGAGATGCCTAGCCGGGCAAGGGCGTGGCCGGCCTCCTCGCTCAGGCGTCGCCAGTCGACCAAGGCAGCGAAACGACGCGGGAAAGGGCGCCCGAGAAAGATGTTCTCCGCGACCGACAACGTCGGTACCACATTCAATTCCTGATGGATGAAGCGCAGGCCGAGCCGAAAGGCCGTTTGGGGGCTATCGATAACAACTTCGCTGCCGTCGATCACGATGGTCGCCGCGTCGGGCGGTACGACGCCGGCGAGAATCCTGATCAATGTCGACTTGCCGGCGCCGTTCTCGCCGATCAGAGCATGGATCTCGCCCGACGCAATGGACAACGAGGCGCCATTCAGCGCCGGAAGGCCGGCGTAGCGCTTGGAGACGTTGCGGAGCGAGACGAAACTCATCGGCCTGCAGCAAACAAAGGCGAGGCGTCCCGGGCAGCGGGACGCCTCGCCAATAATCTTGGCGGCAGGGCCGCCGCCGACACGGCTACTTCAGTTCCCCGACATTGGCGGCGGTGACGAACTTGGTGGGCACGTAGATCACGTTCTGCCTGATCTTGTGGCCGGCAAGGACGCGAGCAACGGCGTCGGCCGTGGTCGACCCGATGCCCTGAAAGTCCTGGGCGATGGTCGCTTCGAAATTGCCGCCGGCGGCGATCGCCGCGCGCGCCTGCGGGTTGGCGTCCATGCCGGTAATGACGATGCCCTCGTCGCTGCGGCCGGCACCCTCGATCGCCTGCAGGGCGCCAAGCGCCGGCTGGTCCCACGCGGCCCACACCGCCTTGATGCTGCCGGGATCCGGATGGGCGGCGAGGATCGCTTCCATCTTGGCGCGCGAATCGGCGATGCCGCCATCGGCGACGTCCGGGGTCACCCGGTCGATCACCTTGATGTCAGGAAAGTTCGAGAAGACCGCGTCGGCGATGTGGCCGCGCACCTGCACCGGCGGAAAGGCATCGTAAACGAACATGACGACGTTGCCCGTCCCGTTGATGCGATTGGCGACGTAGGTCGCCGTCTCGGCGGCCATGGCGTACCCGTTGCTGGTGACGTTGGTGACGAGCAGCGGGTCGCTGCCGGCGTCCATGCCGAAGACCGGGATGTCGGCATCCTTGGCGGCTTGCAGGCCGGCGGTGACCTGGGCCGGATCGACATTGATCACGATCGCGTCGACCTTCTCGTTGACCACGTCCTCGATACGACTGATCACCGCGGCGACGTCGCCCTTGGTGTCGATGACGTTGACGTTCCAGCCCTTGTCCTTGGCGGCCGCCTGGAAGCCCTCGACATAGAACTGGGTGCCCGGCTGGGCGAGATAGGGTGTGATCACCGCGATGCTGGGCTGCGCTTGAGCGCTCCCGGCCAGTGACGCGACGGTGATCGCTACGGTTCCGAAGACCAGTTTGTGCAACCAAGTGACGGCAAGACGACCGCGCATGTCTCCCTCCAAGCT
>CAZSWL010000364.1:0-5590 GCA_964610725.1 uncultured Bauldia sp. | reverse complement strand
GCAGCTTGAAGCTGCCGGTGGTCTGATGGTGCTCGCACTTGATGAGCACCGGACTGCCGGCGCGCCGGCCGAGAGCGGCGGCCGCGCGCAAGGGGGTGCGCAGCACGCGCGCGGCGATGCGCCGGCGTGCATGCAGCACCTGCGCCATCGCGATCATGCCCGTGCTGCCGCCGCGAGCGAGCGTCATCGTGCCACCATCATTTCCGCCGGCGTGGTCGACGGCCTCATTGTGCCCGAAAACCGATAGCTGATCCTCCTGCTGAGGGGAGGAAAAAAAGTCATATCCTCCCTCGACTTCGCCCATGCTGTCCGCGACGCTGGAGGCCAAGCCACTGCGAGGATGTCCCGGGAACGACCATGGCTCCCCGGGCGCGGCGGTGCCGGAGCGCCTGCGCGAAGCTCCCGAAACGCCTTGCCGCAGTCGGCATCAGCAGACCGGCAACGACATGGGGAAGGAAACCAAGATGGACACACCGGCGAAGTGCTCTCGCTACGCTTTGACCCTGCTGGCCAGCCTTGCCGCCACCGCGCTGGCGGTCTCGGCGGCGAACGCGGTCAGCCTCAAGGACATCCAGGACCGCGGCTACATCCGCATCGCCGTCGCCAACGAAATCCCCTACGGCTACATGGACCCGAGCGGCAACGCCAAGGGCGCCGGGCCCGACGTGGCCAAGGAGGTGATCAAGGAACTCGGCGTCGACCCCGCCAACATCCAGTGGGTGGTGACCAACTTCTCCTCGCTGATCCCCGGCCTGCAGGCGAACCGGTTCGATATGACCGCCGCCGAAATGGCGATCCGGCCCGAGCGCTGCCAGAAGGTGATCTACTCGGAACCCAACACCTCCTACGGCGAGGGCCTGCTGGTCGCCAAGGGCAATCCCAAGGGCGTGCACACCTACGCCGACTTCGCCAAGCCGGGCATGAAGGTCGCGGTGATGGCGGGCGCCGACCAGCTCAACATGATGCAGAAGCTGGGCGTGCCGGAGTCGAACATCGTCACCATCGCCGCCAACGCCGACGCTATCTCGACGGTTGCCACCGGCCGTGCCTACGCCTACGCGGCGACCGGGCTCACCGACAGCGAGCTCGCCGGCAAGAGCAATAAGGTCGAGCTCGTCTCCGACTTCAAGGACCCGGTGATCGACGGCAAGGCGCAGCGCAGCTGGGGCGGCTTCAACTTCAACAGCGACTCCAAGGACCTGCGCGACGCCTTCAACGCCAAGCTGGTGGCGTTCAAGAAGACCGACGCGTGGAAGAAGATCCTCGCCGGGTACGGCTTTACGCCGGCCGATATCGCCGGCTCGACCGCCACGACGACGGAGAAGCTGTGCGGCGGCATGTAGGCCGACGACATGACTGCCGGTCGGGGGCCGTGCGGCCCTCGGCCGCTCTCGGGCAGGCGGTGAAAACGGGGGGCCATCGCCGGTGCATTGGACCGAATACCTTCCGCCGCTGCTGCAGGGCGCCTGGGTCACCGTCGAGCTGACGGTCTATTCCACCATCCTCGGCGCGGTGTGCGCGTTCGCCTTCGGCATTGGCAAACTATCGCGCAACTGGGCGATCAAGGGCTTCTCGATCGTCTACATCGAGATCTTCCGCGGCACCTCGCTGCTGGTGCAGCTGTTCTGGCTCTATTTCGCCTTGCCGATCGCCGGTGACCTGATCGGCATCAATCTGAGGCTGCCGCCGGTCGCCGCCGGCGTGCTGGCGCTCGGATTGAACATCGGCGCCTACGGCGCCGAGGTGGTGCGCGGCGCCATCCAAGCGGTGCGGCCGAGCCAGTACGAGGCGGCCAAGGCGCTCAACTTCACCGCGCAGCAGGCGCTGTGGCGCATCGCCCTGCCGCAGGCGATTCCGGAGATGATGCCGGCGTTCGGCAACCTGGCGGTGCAGAACCTCAAGGACACGGCGCTGGCATCGCTGATCAGCCTCGGCGACCTCGCCTTCCGCGCCGAACAGGTGCGCAATTTCACGCAGGATTCGACCACGGTCTACAGCATGATCCTGCTGATGTACTTCGGCATGGCGTTGGTGCTGACGGCGATCATGCGCCTGCTCGAACGTTCGGTCGGCAGATGGCGCGGGGCGAGGAGCTGAGCGATGCTGTTCGGCTTTCACTGGGACACCGGGCACGGCGAATTGGTCTTCGCCTGGTCGATCCTGCCGATGCTGCTCAGGGGCCTGGTGGTGACGATCGAGGCGTCGATCGTCGGCTTCTTCATCGCGCTGGTCATCGGGCTGATCTTCGCGGTGCTGAAGGACGTGCCGCTCAAGATCATCTCCTACCCGGCGTACGTCATCACCGAATTCTTCCGCGACACGCCGCTCTTGGTGCAGCTGTTCTTCCTCTATTACGTGCTGCCCGACTACGGCATCATCCTGCCGGCATTCCTGACCGGGGCGCTCGCCCTCGGCATCCAGTACAGCGCCTACACCGCCGAGGTCTATCGCGCCGGCATCGAGGCGGTGCCCAAGGGTCAGCACGAGGCGGCCAAGGCGCTCGATCTGACAGCCTCGCTCACCTTCACCCACATCGTGCTGCCGCAGGCGGTGCCGCGGGTGGTGCCGGCGATGGGCAACTACCTGGTCTCGATCTCGAAGGACGTGCCGGTGCTGTCGGTGGTCACGGTCCTCGAGATGCTGAACGTCGCCAAGATCATCGGCGACCAGACGTTCGACTACCTGGTGCCGCTCTCCATGGTCGGGGGGCTCTATCTCATACTGACGATTGTCGCTTCGGCGGCCGTGCGATGGGTCGATGCGAAGCTTCCGAAGACAGGGGTGCCAATGAGATGAGCGAACCGATCATCGTCTTCGAAGATGTGGTCAAAAGCTTCGGCAGCCATGTCGTGCTCGACAAGCTCAACTTCACGGTGGCGCCGGGCGAGAAGGTGACGATCATCGGGCCGTCGGGGTCGGGCAAGTCGACGGTGCTGCGCATCCTGATGACGCTGGAGAAGATCAACCAAGGCGTGATCACCGTCGGCGGCGAGCCGCTGTGGCACGAGCGCAAGAACGGCGCGCTGGTGCCGGCGAGCGAGGCGCACCTCAGGACCATGCGCAAAATATTCGGCATGGTCTTCCAGCAGTTCAACCTGTTCCCGCACATGACGGTGCTGCGCAACATCACCGAGGCGCCGATGGCGGTGCTCGGCCTGTCCAAGAAGGAGGCGCGCGAGCGGGCGGAGGAACTGCTCGAGATGGTGGGGCTCGCCGACCAGGCGCAGAAGTTCCCCCGCCAGCTTTCGGGCGGGCAGCAACAGCGGGTCGGCATCGCCCGGGCGCTGGCGATGCGGCCCAAGATCATGCTGTTCGACGAGCCGACCTCGGCGCTTGACCCGGAGCTGGTCGGCGAAGTGCTCAACGTCATCGCCAAGCTCGCTTCCGAACACGACCTCACCATGCTGCTGGTCACCCACGAGATGCGGTTTGCCCGCGAGGTCTCGGACCGAGTGTGCTTTTTCGACCGGGGCAAGATCAAGGAAGAGGGCAAGCCGCAGGAGCTGTTCACCAACCCCAAGGAGGAGCGCACGCGCGAATTCCTCCGGGCGGTGCTCGAGGGCTAGGCGGGTGGCGGGCGCCGCAAGTGCCGGCGAACCGGGCAGGCTGGACAATGGACAATCTGGACGCCACTGCCACGACCGATCTAGTCTGGCCCCGTCTACCGATGGGGCGGAAAACCGGCGTGAACGCTGCCAGAGCAGACAGACCGAGACTGGATGAGCGGGACATCAAGATCCTGAGCATCCTGCAACGCGAGGGGCGTCTGTCGAAGACGGCGCTGGCCGAGCGCGTCAACCTGTCGTCGACGCCGTGCTGGGAGCGGCTGCGCCGGCTGGAACAGGCCGGCATCATCGAAAGCTACGGCGCCAACATTTCGTTGAAGGCGTTCGGGCCGGTGACGATCGTGTTCGTCGAGGTGAGCATCGAAAATCACCGCGCCGAGGACTTCCAGCGCTTCGAGCGGGCGATCATCAGGGTGCCGCAGATCGTCGAATGCTGGGCGGTGGGCGGCGGCATCGACTACCTGTGCAAGGTGGTGGTGCGCCACCTCGCCGACTACCAGGAACTGATCGATGCGCTGCTCGACAAGCAGGTCGGCATCCAGCGCTACTTCTCCTACGTGGTGACGGCGCCAGTGAAGAACGAGCCGATGCCGGTCCAGCTGCTGGCGCGGCCGTCGCCGTAGGCGATCCTCCCGCGAGGGCGGCGCATCGCAGGCCATCCATCGGATTCGACGCCCGAGTTTGGCGAACGCCTCTGGACGGCGGCCGCTATTGTCGCCTGGTTCCTCAGGAGGCGATGATGGCCAACGGCGCAGCAACGGCGCGCGTGCCCAGCCGCCCGGTCGGCGGTCTGGCCGACCCGGCGCTCTTCGCCAACGCCGCCTTCATCGGTGGCAAGCGCGTGGAGTCCGGCAGGGGCGCGACGATCGCGGTCAGCGATCCGGCGAGCGGCGCGGTGATTGGTCACGTCCCCGCCCTGTCGGCGGTGGCGGCAAGAGGAGCGGTCGACGCGGCGGCGGCGGCCTTCGCCGGCTGGTCGGGGCTGCTGCCGCAGGAGCGCTCGGCGGCGCTGCGGCAATGGTTCGCGCTGGTCACAACGGCGCGCGACGACCTCGCCGTCATTCTCACCAGCGAACAGGGCAAGCCGATCGCGGAGGCACGCGGCGAGATCGACTATGCCGCTTCCTTCATCGAGTTTTACGCGGAAGAGGCCAAGCGTCCCAACATCGAGAGCGTGACCTCGCATCTGGCTCGCGCCGAGGTGGAGGTGTGGCGCGAGCCGGCGGGGGTGGCGGCGCTGGTGACGCCGTGGAATTTTCCGGCCGCCATGCTCACCCGCAAGGCGGCGGCGGCGCTCGCCGCCGGCTGCACCACCGTCGCCCATCCCTCCGGCGAGACGCCGTTCACCGCGATCGCGCTTGCCATCCTCGCCGAGCGGGCCGGCATCCCGGCGGGGGTGTTCAACATCGTCACCGGCCGTGGCGCCGAGATCGTCGGGGCGTGGACCGAAGACGAGCGCGTGCGGGTGCTGTCGTTCACCGGCTCGACCGAGGTCGGCAAGCGGCTCTTCCGTCAATCGGCGGACACGGTGAAGCGGTTGGTGCTTGAGCTCGGGGGGCTCGCGCCCTTCATCGTGTTCGCCGACGCCGATCCCGCCCGCGCCGTCGCGGAGGGGATCAAGGCGAAGTTCGCCACCTCGGGGCAGGATTGCCTCGCCGCCAACCGCTTCTTCATCGAGCGTCCGCTCTACGACGATTTTTGCCGACGGTTCGCCGACGCGACCGCCGCCCTGACGGTCGGGCCGGGGCTGGACGATCCCGACATCGGGCCGCTGATGAACATGGCCGCCGTCGAGAAGCAGCGCCAGCAGGTGGCCGATGCGCTGGCCAGGGGCGGGCGCTGCCTCACCGGCGGGGCGTCGCACCCGGCCGGGCCGCTGTTCTTCACCCCGACGGTGCTCGCCGACGTGCCCGCCGAGGCGGCGATCATGCGTGAGGAGACCTTCGGGCCGGTCGCCGCGCTGGCGCCGTTCGACAGCGAGGAGGAGGCGGTCGCGCGCGCCAACGACACCGAATACGGCCTGG
>CAZSWL010000363.1:0-5783 GCA_964610725.1 uncultured Bauldia sp. | reverse complement strand
CCGAGGAGGCCGGCAGGATGGCGGGCCTCGACCATTCGCTGGCCAAGGGCGCGGTCTGCGCCTCGGACGCCTTCTTCCCCTTCGCCGACGGGCTGATCGCGGCAGCCGACGCCGGCTGCACCGCCGTCATCCAGCCCGGCGGCTCCGTGCGCGACGACGAAGTGATTGCCGCCACCGACGAACGCGACCTCGCCATGGTGTTCACCGGCATGCGCCACTTCCGCCATTGACGGGCGTCAACCCCGGGCGGCGACCTCTTCGGCCAGCGCCGCCGCGATCTCGGCGAACACCCCCTCCCAGTCCAGGTGCCGTTTCTGCCGGAAGAGCCGCATGGTCGGATACCACGGTGAGGTGGAACCCTGGTCGAGCCAGCGCCAGTCGGGGCGATGACGCAGCGCCACCCACACCGGGCGAGCGAGTGCGCCGGCGAGATGGACGCTGACCGTATCGGAGGAAATCACCAGATCGAGGTTGGCCATGAGGCCGGCGATCTCTTCGAAGCCATTGGGATTGTTGCCAATCTCGGCGCCGAAGCTTTCCACCTTCATCCCCGGCGGCAGCTTGTCGAGCTGGTCGAGGCCGTTGACCGCCTGCACGCTGATCAACCGCACGCCGGCAACCTCCGCCAACGGCCGGAAATGGGTCAGCGGCATAGAGCGGTAACGGTCGCGAAAATACTCCGGACTGCCCTGCCAGGCGATGCCGACCTTGAAGCCGTCAGGCCCCAGCCGGTCACGCCACTTGGCGACCATCGCATCATCGGCGATGAGATAAGGGACCGTCCGCGCCAGCTGGTCCCGCCCGACCCCCAACCTCGCCGGCAGGCTCATCAGCGCCACCTGGTAGTCGAAATCGCCTCTCAGCCCCATCACGTCGGCCATGTCGACATCCGGAAAGGCTCGCTGCAACAGCGTCTTCAGCGACGACGGCACCGTCAGCGTCACCTTGGCGTTCATGGCCGCCAGCAGCGGCAGGAAGCGCACGAACTGGATCGTGTCGCCATGCCCCTGCTCGCGATTGACCAGAAGCCGCTTGCCAGCAACATCCTCGCCCTGCCAGTCGGGCACCAGCGGTGCGCGATCGACGTTCGTGTAGCCGATGTCCTTCAGTCGCCACTCGTGCTCAGCCCAGCCGCGGGAAAAATCGCCGCGATAGAGCGACAGCAGGCCGTAGTTGTGTCGCAGGTACGCCGCTTCCGGCTCGAGCGCGATCGCCCGTTCATAGCACGCCGCCGCCTCTGCCGGATCGCCAAACTCAGCGAGGGCTATCGCCTGCGCATGGTAATAGTCGACGCCCGAGGCGCCGTGGCGCCGGGCGATCTTCAGCGTCTCCAACTGTTCCTCAAGCCGCCCCAGGTCGCTGAGCGCCATGGCGCGCACCGAATAGCCTTCCGCCTGGTTCGGCCCCAAGCGAACGGCCTCGTCGGCCGCTGCCAGCGCCTCTTCAGGGCGCTTCATCCGACGCAGCACACTCGCCCGCTCCGCATGAGCCGTGGCGTTGTCGGGTTCCGCGGCGATGACCGTGTCGACGGCCTCGAGCGCGGCTTCGAACTTGTCCACGGCGGTCAGGAGATGGGCCTTGAGAATCAGAGCCTCGGCATTGCCGGGATGGATGGCGAGCGCCGCGTTGACGGCGGCGAAGGCTTCGCGCATCTGCCTGAGCTGGCGGTACGCGGAGGCCTGACCGATGTGGGCGCCGAGCAGGTCGGGCTTCAGCCCCAACGCCCGGCGAAAGTCCGCAAGCGCCTCGACCGCGCGCCCCTCCCGGTCAAGCGTCATGCCGCGGTTGAGGTAGGCTTCGGCATGCGCCGGATTTTGTTTGAGCGCCCGGTCGTAGGCGGCAATCGCCTCGTTGCGCCGGTCAAGCCGCATGAGGATGTTGCCGCGATTGTAATGAGCGTTGGCGTAGTCGGGTCGGTAGCGCAGCGCCCGCTCCTCCGCCGCCAGCGCCTCCTCGAATCGGCCCAGCTCCTGAAGAGCGACGCCGCGATTGCAGTGGGCTTCGGGAAATGTCGGCGCCAGCTTGATCGCCGAGTCGAACGCCTTCAACGCGTCGCGGGGATTGCCCTGGCGCAGACGGATATCGCCGAGGATGTTGCGCCCGACCGGGTTTTTCAGCGCCACGCCGCTCGCTTGAAGGACCTTGATCGCTTCGTCGAGTCGGCCGGCCTGGATGTGCGCGACCGCGCCGGTGAGCGCGTTGGTGAGCGCCTGCTGCTGGGTGGCTTCTCGTGGCAGGATTCGGTTTTGATTCATACGGCCCGGCAAACTAGCCGAGCTTCGCCGAAACATCGATAGCGCGGTCGCCTCGTCGGTCTGACTGCGGGGTAGGAAGGCACGACATCCTCTTGACTCTCGCTTTGTTCTCCGGAATCAATCTAGAACAAAACAGGAACATGCTTCGAGGCCAGGGCAAAAAGCCATGCATGCCAATGCGTTCAGGGCGGAGGCCGGATTTGCCCGGCTGCGTCGCCGCATCGCCGAGATAGAGGGACGCGGGTCGGGGTTCGGCGAAGCGCAACACGCTTGCCAGGCGGGGATCGACGACAGCGGCGGCAAGGATGGGGTTCCCGCCCTCACCCCTCTTCGGGCTGGAGCACTGCTGCCCTTCGCGATTCCCCGGCTCGATCGCGTGCTCGCTGGCGGGCTTCGCCGCGATGCCTGCCACGAGATTCGTGGCGCGTTCGCCCGCGATATCGCCGCCGCGACCGGCTTCGCTTCTGCCATCCTCGCCCGTTTGACGCGCCGGGACGACCGGCCGGTTTTATGGATCGTCGAGGCCGCTGCCGGCCGCGAAGCCGGACTTCCTTATGGCGCCGGGCTCGACCGTTTCGGTCTCGATTCGCGGCGACTGATCGTCGTGCGTGTGCGCAAGGCCGGCGATGCCCTGTGGGTGTTCGAGGAAGGCCTTTCCTGCCGGGGCCTCGCCGCGGTGCTGGGCGAGCTCAGGGGAGAGCCGCGCCGGTTCGATTTGACCGCCTCGCGCCGCCTGGCGCTGCGCGCCCAAGCCGGCGGTGTGATGGGCCTGCTGCTCCGCCACAGCGATCGCATCCAGCCCGGCGCGGCGGCGACCCGCTGGCTGGTGGCGCCACGACCGACGGCGACCCTCGACGATTGCCCGGTCGTGCTCGGCGGGCCTGCCTGGCGCCTCACTCTCGAACGCAATCGTCTCGGCGCCACCGGTACTTTCGACCTGGAGTGGGATCATGGCAGATGTTGTTTCGTCCCGGTCGCAACCGACCCGCCGCATTCTCTGCCTGTCGCTGCCGTACCTGCCGACCGATCGCATCCAGCGCGCGGGCGGGCAGGGCCGCTCGCCCGCGCCTCATGAGGCGCCTCTTGCGGTTGTCGCCAAGGTGAAGAGCGCGCTCCGTCTGGTCGCCCTCGACGAAACCGCCGAGAGGCTCGGGCTGCGAGCGGGACAGACGCTCGCCGACGCCCGCGCCATGATTCCCGCCCTCGCCGTCGCCGACGACGACCCCGCCGCCGATCGTGCCCTTCTCGCTACCGTCGCCGACTGGGCCGAGCGCTACACCCCGCTCGTTGCACTCGACACTTCGCAACAACAAGAGGCGCGGAGCGGCGAAGCCGCGACCGGGAAGCAAACAATCCCGGCGCGGAGCGGCGAAGCCGCGACCGGGAAGCAAACAATCCCGGCGCGGAGCGGCGAAGCCGCGACCGGGAAAAGACAACATGGTCTGATGCTCGACATCACCGGATCGTCCCATCTCTTCGGCGGAGAGGAGGCGCTTCTTGCCGATCTCCTTGCCCGTCTCGCCGCCCGTGGTCTGCACGCCGCTGCTGCGATCGCCGATACGCCGGGTGCGGCCTCCGCCGCCGCCCGTTTCGGCGGACCGTCCATCGTCCCTGAAGGCGGGGCAACCGATGTCTTGCGGCCCCTGCCGCTCGCCGCCCTTCGCCTCGACCATGAGACCGTGGCAGCGCTTGATCGCACCGGTCTCAAACGGATCGGCCAGATCGTCGAGGCTCCCCGCGCGCCTCTGGCCGCCCGCTTCGGCGCGGTTCTCCTGCGCCGTCTCGACCAGGCACTTGGCCGGGAAGAGGAAGCGATCAACCCACGCCGTCCGGTGCCGGCGATGATCGCCGAGCGCTGTTTGGCCGAGCCGATCACTCGCGAGGAGGACATCGTCGCCGTGCTCGCCTCCCTCGCCACGACGCTGTCGCGGCAACTGGAGGCGCGCGGACTCGGCGCCCGTCGCCTCGAGCTCGCCCTCTTCCGCGTCGACGGCGCCATGAAGCGCATCGCCGTCGGCGCCGGCCGGCCGCTCAACGCTCCGCGGCCCGTCCTCGCCATCTTTCGCGAAAAGTTCGCCGGCCTCGGCGAGGCGATCGATGCCGGCTTCGGTTTCGACATGGTCCGCCTGGCCGCCGCTGCCGTGGACCCAGTCGACCCCGCCCAGATCGATCTTGCCGGCAATGCCGTCGCCGCCTCCGATCTCGACGGTCTCATCGACCGCATCGGCGCCCGCCTCGGCAGCAGGCACGTCGCCCGCATCCGCGCTCACGACAGCCACATTCCCGAACGCGCGGCAATTTTCGAAGAAATCAACGAGGAGGACCGCAGGTCCGACCGGAACCAAACAAGAGGCGAGGAGGACGAGGGCGACACCATCTCCCGTCCGCTGCGCCTGTTCGCCAGGCCCGAACCGGTCGAGGCGATCGCCGAGGTGCCGGACGGACCGCCGGTGCGCTTTCGCTGGCGGCGTGCCCTTTACCAGGTCGTCCGCGCCGAGGGACCGGAGAGGATCGCGCCCGAATGGTGGTGCGACGACGACTTCACCCGCGATTATTTCCGCGTCGAGGATCCGGCCGGCCGCCGCTTCTGGCTATACCGCGAGGGTCTCTATGGCAGCGAACGCACCGCCCCGCGCTGGTATCTGCACGGGGTGTTCGGATGAGTATTTCTACTCTCCGGTCGGAAAAGGGCCGCGGCTTACAGCTGCGACAGGACCAGGTCCGAGGTCCGCACCATGGGAGCACCCGGAGCGGGACGGTCGTTGATCATGATCCTGAGGCTGCCCGAACCGGCATTCTCGATGACCAGCGTCGCCTTGGTATCGCCGTTGACCGGCTTCGGCCACGTGATGGTGAGTTCGACGACGTTGCCCCTGCGCTCGCCGGAAAGGTGCGCCGGGCCGACCTTGGCGCCGACATAGGTGCCGCTGTAACGGCCCGACGCCGGATTGTATGTCAGGTCGGCGACCATCGGACGGCTGATGATCGCGATCCCGCAATTGCCCTGGACGACGATGTGGTTGTCGCCAGGCTGGCCGACCGCCTTGCAGTTCACGCGCACGGAAAGGGCATCCTTGGTCACGGTGCCGGCACCGGTCCAGCTCCCCTTGAAACGATTGAGGAAGCTGCTTTCCCCGGCGCTGGCGGGGGCGCTTGCGGCAACCGCGACGACGCCGGCCAAGCCGATTGCGGCGAGGATACGAGCTTTCGAGAGCATGATGTCCGCGATTCTTCCTTCAAAGGGCTGAACATCGGCGTAACGGGAAAAGTTAACGATCCCTTGCCTGTCAGCACGGCGAAAGTATGGCACGCACGAAACGTGCCTGTCGTCGGCAAGGTGGTGTCAGCGTGAACGCCGAACAAGTGACAAAAGGGCGCGGAGTACCGGCCGGGACCAAACAAGAGGCGAGGAGCGGCGAAGCCGCGACCGGGAAGCAAACAATCCCGGCGCGGAGCGGCGAAGCCGCGACCGGGAAAAGACAACATGGTCTGATGCTCGACATCACCGGATCGTCCCATCTCTTCGGC
>CAZSWL010000362.1:0-16485 GCA_964610725.1 uncultured Bauldia sp. | reverse complement strand
TGGACGGCCTGAGAAAGGTGCCCGACAACGTGCCCAACCGGGAGATGATGACGAGCCACCTCAACCAGCCGCTGACCAGGGTGCCCGATCCTTTCGGCGAGTTCGAAAGCTTCGGCGCCGGCAACAACGCGCGGCTGAGATCGTTCCTGGACCGGTTCGGCTTCGACTACGAATTTATGAGCGCCACCCAGATCTACCGATCGGGCGCCTTCGACACGATGCTGCTGAAGATGCTGGCGGCCTACGACGAGGTGCTGGCGATCATGCTGCCCTCGCTCGGCGAGGAGCGCCAACAGTCCTATTCGCCGTTCCTGCCGATCTCGCCGGTCAGCGGCGCGGTGTTGCAGGTGCCGATCGTCGAAACGCGGGTCGACTCCGGCACCATCGTGTTCACCGATCCGGCCAACGGCAAGCTCACCGAGGTGCCGGTCACCGGCGGCAATGTCAAGTGCCAGTGGAAGGCCGACTGGGCGCTGAGGTGGGCGGCGCTCGGCGTCGATTACGAGATGTCAGGCAAGGATCTGATCGATTCGGTGCGCCTGTCCGGCCGCATCTGCAAGACGCTCGGCGGCGATCCGCCCGACGGCTTCAATTACGAGCTGTTCCTCGACGAGACCGGCCAGAAGATATCGAAATCGAAGGGCAACGGCCTCACCATCGAGGAATGGCTCGCCTACGCCGCGCCGGAGAGCCTGTCGCTGTTCATGTTCCACAAGCCGAAGGCGGCCAAGCGGCTCTATTTCGACGTCATCCCCAAGGCGGTCGACGAGTATTTCGCTTTCCTCGACGCCTACCCCAGGCAGGACGACGATCGCCGGCTCGCCAACCCCGTCTGGCACGTGCACGCCGGCCGGCCGCCGACGATCGAGATGCCGGTGAGCTTCGCCATGCTGCTCAACCTCGCCAGTGCCTCCAACGCCCACGACAAGGCGGTGCTGTGGGGGTTCATCCTGCGCCACGTCAAGGGCGTCACGCCCGAGAGCCATCGCAAGCTCGACGAACTGGTCGGCTATGCGGTGCGCTACTACGACGACTTCGTCCAGCCGACCAAGGTGTTCCGCTCGCCCGACGAGGTGGAACGCGTTGCCCTGGCCGCCCTCGACGACAAGCTCGCCGCCTTGCCCGCCGATGCCGAGGCCGAGACCATCCAGGGCGTCGTGCTCGACGTGGCGCGCGTCATCCCGCGCTACCAGGACCACGAGCGCCAGGGACCGACTGGCGGGCCCGGCGTTTCGGTCAAGTGGTTCGCGACGCTCTACCAGATCCTGCTCGGCCAGCAGCGCGGGCCGCGCTTCGGTTCGTTCGTGGCGATCTACGGCATCGCCGAAACGCGCGCGCTGATCGCGCGCGCACTCGCCGGCGAACTCACCGCCTGATCAGTTGGTCGCCGGCGCCGCCGGGCAGGATGCCGGCGGTGCTTCGCCCCGCCAGATGCCGCGCCGCGCGCAACGGGCGCTCGCCGCCAGGCGGCGGTACTCATCGGTGGCAAGATCGTCCGGCCGTACCCAGCCCTGGCTCAGCAGCCAGCCGGCAATGTCGGTGTCGCCGACCCGGCACGGGGCGGTGATCTCGACGACGCCCTCGCTGGCGGGAAAGTAGCATTCGACGGCACGGCCGTGCAGGAACATGCGCAGGTTATGAAGAGCCGAATGCCCGCACGGCCAGTTTCCGCCATCGTGCGAACGGCAGCGCTGGTCGACCGGTGGCGGCGCGACGCCGGAAATGTGGATCGTCTCGTCGCCGACCTTGAAGGTCGCCGCGTCGGTGGTCGCGGGCAGGAAGAAGCGGTGCCAGCTCGGCGGTTCGGGCGGCTTGGGCGGAGGCGGCACGCGCACGAGCGGGCCTTGTCCGGCCGGCGCCGGAGTGACCCCGGGCGGCGTCACGTCGCGATCGGGCGGCGGGACGATCTCGACCTTGCCGCTGGCGGCGTGGGCGAGCGGCGCCGACAGCGCCAGGACCAAGACGGCGGCCGCCACTGCCTTCACTGACTTGCCCAGATGATCCGTCCGATCCAGTCGATGTCGGCGGTGGCCAGCGACCGGTTGGGATGGTCGGGATTGAGCGAGGCGAGGTCGACGATGCGCGTCGTCTTGCGCTGAAGGATCTTGGCCATCACCTCGCCGTCGCGGGTCTTGACCACCACCCGGTCGCCGCGCCGGCACGGGTTGTCGCGCGATACGATGATGGTGCAACCGTGCCGGTAGAGCGGCAGCATCGAATCGCCGCTCACCTCGAGCGCGAACACGTTCTCGTCGGCCGTCCCCGGAAATGCGATCTCGTCCCATCCCTGGCCGGCGGGAAAGCCGCCGTCGTCGAAGAAGCCACCCTCGCCGGCCTGGGCGAAGCCGATCACCGGGATCGGTCGCGGACGGCTACCGGCGCGGCGGTCGCGCATCAGGGCGATGAAGTCGTCAATGGTGGACCCGGTCGCCGCCAGGACCTTGGCAATGCTCTCGGTCGAGGGCCAGCGGTGACGCCCGTCGCCGGCGACGCGCTTGGAGCGGTTGAAGGTGGTCGGATCGAGGCCGGCGCGACGGGCGAGACCGGACGGAGTCAGGTCGTGGCGCGCGGCTAGACGGTCGATCGCAGTCCAGATGCGGCTGTGCGACAGCATCGCGCTTCCCCTCCGGCCCGCCCGGATCAGAGGAATTTATACCTTTTTTGAGTAAACCGCACACGACCTTCTCTGTCCAGAGGCCAGGCAATGCCGGCAGGGCGGCGCTACGACGCCTGTGGCGCGGCCGGCGGGAAGCGCCCGTAGAAGGTGTCGCCCGCCATGGCGAGGTCCCTCAGCAGCCGATTCGGCCGGAAGCGCGGTCCGTGCTTGCGGGCGAGGCGCCGGCAGGTGGCGACGAACGCGGCCGCGCCGATGCCGTCGATGTAGGAGAGCGTCCCGCCGGTGAAGGGCGGAAAACCGAAGCCGAGGATGGAACCGACGTCGGCCTCGCGCACGTCGGTGACCACGCCCTCGGCGAAGCAGCGCGCCGCCTCGAGCGCCTGGACGATGAGCAGACGCTGCTTCAACGCGCCGAAGTCGAGGGCGTCGGGGTCGGCGACCGGCGGAAAGAGTTCGGCAAGTCCCGGCCACAGGCGTTTCTTCTCGCGCGGGTTGGCCGGGTAGTCGTAGAAGCCCTTGCCGTTCTTGCGACCGAGCCGGCCGCGCCTGACCACCATCTCCTCCACCAGGGCGTACTCGGCCTCGGGCACGGCGTCGGCGCCGAGGTCGGCGCGGGTGGCGTCCATGATCCTGAGGGTGAGATCGAGGGCCACTTCGTCGGCGAGCGCCAGCGGACCGACCGGCATGCCGGCCATGCGGCCGGCGTTCTCGATCATCGCCGCCGGCACGCCCTCGACGAGCATGCGCTGCCCCTCGCCGATGTAGGTCTCGACGACGCGCGATGTATAGAAGCCGCGCGCGTCGTTGACGACGATCGGCGTCTTGCCGATCTGGCGCACGAAGTCGAGAGCGCGGGCGAGCGCCTCCTCGCCGGTCCGCCGGCCGACGATGACCTCGACCAGGCGCATGCGGTCGACCGGCGAGAAGAAATGGATGCCGACGAAATTGCGCGGCCGCGTCGACGCCTTGGCGAGCGAGGTGATCGGCAGCGTCGAGGTGTTGGAGCCGAGGATGGTGTCGCCGGCCAGCACCGCCTCGGCCCGCCTGATCACGTCTTCCTTGATCGCGCGGTCCTCGAACACCGCCTCGACGACGAGGTCGGCGCCGGCGAGCGCGGCAAAGTCGGCGCCGGCGGTGATGCGGGCAAGCGCCGCCTCGGCATCGGCGGCGCTCATGCGGCGGCGCGAAACCTGCTTGGCGTAGCCCGCCTCGACGCTCGCCCTGCCCTTGGCGGCGCCGTCCTCGTCGCGATCGAGGAGGGTGACGGCGATGCCGGCGCGGGCGCTGACACCGGCGATGCCGGCGCCCATGAAGCCGGCGCCGATGATGGCGAGGCGGGCGAGCGGCCGGGCGGCGACCGCGGCCGGCCGGCGCGCCAGCTTGTTCAGCTCGCGCATGGAAATGAACAGCGAGCGGATCATCGCGGCCGCCTCGCGCGATTGCAGCACGTTGACGAAGTAGCGCTGCTCGATCCTGAGCGCGGCATCGAACGGCACCTGCAAGCCCTCGACGAAGGCCTTGAGGGTGTTGCGCACCGCCGGATAGTTGTCGTGGGTCTCGCGGCGATAGAGCGCCGTCGCCGCCGGGAAGAGATTGAAACCGGCGGGTGAGTAGATCTTGCCGCCGGGTAGCCGAAAGCCATCCACGTCCCACGGCTGCACCTTCGGCGGGCTGTCCTTCAGCCAGGCTCTCGCGACAGCCATCAGCGCGTTGGCTGGCACGACCCGGTCGACCAATCCCAGCGCCTTGGCGCGCGCCGGCGAGAGCTGGTCGCCCTTGAGAAGCATCTGCAGCGCGTCCTGGGGATTGACGAGACGTGCCACGCGCTGCGAGCCGCCGGCCCCCGCCATCAGGCCGACGCGCACCTCGGGCAGGCCGAGCTTGATGGCGTCGTCGTCGGCGACGATGCGGCCGTGGCAGGCGAGCGCCAGCTCGAAGGCGCCGCCGAGGCAGGTGCCGTTGATGGCGGCAACCACCGGCTTGCCGACGTGCTCGAGCCGTCGCAACAGGCGGCCGAAACGCCCGGCCTCATCGAACAGCCGGGCGACGGCGGCATCACGGCCGGTCTCGGCGACGGCCTCGGCGAACGTGGCGAGCAGCGCTTCCAGCATGGCAAGATCGGCGCCGCCGGAGAACGCCGCCTTGCCCGAGGTGATGATCGCGCCGGAAATGCCGTCGTCGGTGCGGATCTCCTCGATGATCCGCTCGATCTCGTCCATCACCGACCCGTCGATGACGTTTATCGACCGGCCGGCCATGTCCCAGCTGTAGGTGGCGATGCCGTCGTCGACCTCGTGGGTGAAATTCGCGTAGGCCATCACACCCGCTCGACGATCGCGGCGGTGCCCATGCCGGCGCCGATGCACAGCGTCACCAGCGCGGTAGCGAGGTCGCGGCGTTCCAATTCGTCGATGACGGTGCCGAGGATCATGGCGCCGGTGGCGCCGAGCGGGTGGCCCATGGCGATGGCGCCGCCGTTGACGTTGACCCGGGCGGGGTCGAGGTCGAACGCCTGCATGTAGCGCAAGACGACCGAGGCGAACGCCTCGTTGATCTCGATGAGATCGATGTCGGCGAAGCTCATGCCGGTGCGCTTGAACAGCTTCTTGGTCACGTCGACCGGACCGGTGAGCATGATCGCCGGCTCCGAGCCGATGTTGGCGTAGGCGCGGATTTTCGCCCGCGGTGTCAGCCCCGCCCGCTTGCCGGCCCGCTTGGAGGCGACGAGGACCGCGGCGGCGCCGTCGACGATGCCAGATGAATTGCCGGCGTGGTGGACGTGCTCGACGACCTCGACGTCGGGGTGGGCGGTGACGGCGACGGCGTCGAAGCCGGCCACTTCGCCCAGCATGGCGAACGAGGGGCTGAGCGCCGCCAGCCCCTGCATGGTGGTGTCGGGGCGCATGTGCTCGTCGCGGTCGAGGATGGTCAGGCCGTTGACGTCCTTGACCGGTATCACCGACTTGGCGAAGCGGCCTTCGTTCCACGCCGCGGCGGTGCGCCTCTGACTTTCGACCGCGTAGGCGTCGCAGTCGGCGCGGCTGAAACCGTACTTGGTGGCGATCAGGTCGGCGGAAACGCCCTGCGGAACGAAGTAGCCGGGCAGCGCCACCTGCGGGTCGATCGCCCAGGCGTTGCCGGCGGCGCCGATGCCGACCCGGCTCATCGATTCGACGCCGCCGGCGATGATCATGTCGTGCTGGCCGCTGGTTATGGCGGCGTGGGCGAGGTTGACCGCGTCGAGACCGGAGGCACAATAGCGGTTGATCTGCATGCCGGGCACGGTGTGCGGATAGCCGGCGACGAAAACGGCGTTGCGGGCAATATCACCGCCTGCCTCGCCGACCGGGTCGACGCAGCCGAGGATGACGTCGTCCACGTGCGTGGCGTCGAGTTGATTGCGCTCGCGCAGCGCCGTCAGCGTGGTGGCGGCGAGCGCCGCGGTCGAGACCTCGTTGAGGGCACCGTCCTTCTTGCCGCGCCCGCGCGGGGTGCGCACGTGATCGTAGATGAAGGCTTCCGCCATGCGCTCAACCTATCTCGTCGTCTTGCCGTCGCCGTCGGCGCTCACTGCGGCGACAGCGAGGCGGGCGGGTTGGGCCGGTGGAACCGGCTGACGGTGCAGGAGCAGCGTGATCCCTTGGCGTTGCACAGCATGCTCGGCGTGCCGCAGACGTTGTCCTTGCCCATCTGATGGCAATCGGCCTCGGTGGTGCATACGCAACGTTTGGACAGGATCGAAATGAGCGTGCAGCTGTAGGCCATCGCCGGCCCGCCGGAAATGAGCATGAGCAGCCCCACGGTCGGCAGAATGCGTAACATGATGACGTTCCTTCGTCGGGACACGTTGCCCTGCCCGACCATACCCTCACAATGCCGCTTCCGGCAGAGCCATCAGCGTCTCGGCGCCGGCGGTTATGCGGGCAAGCCGCAAGCCGGTTTCCGGCATCGTCCGCTCCATGAAGGCGCGCCCGACGAGGAAATCGCCCGTCAGCCGCTCTGAGCGTGGATCGCCCTCGGCGATGCGCCGCTCGGCGGCAAGGGCGATGCGCGCCCACATGAAACCGAGCGCCACCAATCCGAACAGGTGCATGTAGTCGGTGGCGCCGGCAGCGCCGTTCGCCGGCCTGGCGAGCGCGTTGGCCATGAACCACATGGTGGCTGCGCGGAGATCGTCGAGCCCTTGGCTAAGCGGCCCAATGAAAGGAGCCAGCGCCTCATCACGGTGCTCGTCGACAAAATCACTTACTTCCTTGAAGAAGGCGGTCACCGCACGGCCGCCGTCCTTGGGCAGCTTGCGGCCGACCAGGTCGAGGGCCTGGATGCCGTTGGCGCCCTCGTACATCATGGCGACGCGGGCGTCGCGCACGAACTGCTCGACACCGGTCTCGGCGATATAGCCATGGCCGCCGAACACCTGCTGGGCGGCGACGACGTTGTCGAAGCCGCGGTCGGTGAGGACGCCCTTGACCACCGGGGTCATCAGCGCCAGCCGGTCGGCGGCGGCGGCGCGCGTCGCGTCGTCGGACGATTTTTCGGCGATGTCGGCGTCGAGGGCGGTGGCGAGCGCCAACGCCCTTGCGGCAATGTTGAATCCCTTGATGGCGGCAAGGGTGCGGCGGATGTCGGGATGGACGAGGATCGGATCGGCGGCGCCGCCGGACTCGCCGGCGCGGGCAAGCGCCCTGCCCTGGCGGCGCTCGCGGGCATAGGCGGCGGCGTTCTGGTAGGCGAGCTCCGACAGCGCCAGACCCTGGATGCCGACACCCAACCGCGCCTCGTTCATCATGGTGAACATGGCGCTGACGCCCCGGTCGCGCTCGCCGACCAGCCAGCCGGTGGCGCCGTCGTAGTTCATCAGGCAGGTGGCGCTGCCGTGGATGCCCATCTTTTGCTCGAGCGCTCCGCACGACACCCGATTGGCCTCGCCGAGGCTGCCGTCGTCGGCGGGTATCACCTTGGGCACGACGAACATCGAGATGCCCTTGGTACCCGCCGGCGATCCGTCGATGCGGGCGAGCACCAGATGAACGATGTTGTCGGCAAGGTCATGCTCGCCGCCGGAGATGAATATCTTCGAACCGCTGATCGCGTAGCTGCCGTCCGCATTCGGGCCGGCGCGGGTGCGGATCAATCCCAGGTCGGTGCCGGCCTGCGGCTCGGTCAGGTTCATGGTGCCGGCCCACTCACCGGACAGCAGTTTCGGCAGGTAGAGACGCTTCTGCCGCTGCGAGCCATGGCGCGCGATGGCGGTGACCGCCCCCTGGGCGAGGCCGGGGTACATGCCGAAGGCCATGTTCGCCGAGGTGACGAATTCGTTGAGGGCGGCGGCGAGTACGAAGGGCAGCCCCTGACCGCCGTAGTCGGGATCGCCGGCAAGTCCGATCCAGCCGCCGGCGGCGAAGCGGCGGTAGGCGTCCCTGAAGCCAGCCGGCGTGGTCACGCGACCGTCCGCGTGCAGCGTGCAGCCTTCGACGTCGCCGATCCGGTTGAGCGGGGCGAGCACCTCCTCGGCGAACCGGCCGGCCTCGCCAAGGACGGCGGCGACCACGTCAGGCGCGGCCTCGCCAAATCCGGGCAGGTTGGCGTGGCGCGACAGGGCGAGCACGTCGTCGATGATGAACAGCGTGGCCTCGACGGGCGCCCGGTAGATCGTCATGCCATGTCCTTCGTCCGTCGGCGGCGCCGACGCAACAGCAAGTATCGTCCGGCCGACGCTAGGGGATCGTTAAGCCTGGTTACCAAAGTTCTTTTCAGCACCGAAGAGGTTAACCCGTTTTTTACCATGTTGGTCGAACTCTCTGACCATGCCGTGGACGCGCGCCGCCTCGCCGGCGCCGGCCAGCGCGGCCGGATTGGACCGGCCGTCGCGGCAAGGGGTCAGAGCGATGAAAGCGGGCAAGCCTTGGAGCCTGAGCCACGTCGATGACGAGACGCGCGAAGCGATCGTAAAGGCGGCGCAGCAGTCAGGCCTGTCGGTCAGCGAGTGGCTCGGCCAGCCGGCCGAGGACGATTCGCCGGTCGGCGAGGGCGAGCGCGCATTCGGCCCGGCCGACCACGAAGACAACGATTCGGAGGCGCTCGCCGGCGCCATCGCCCGCCTCAGCGAACGGCTGGGCTCGATGGACGAGCGCACGCGCGCGGCAGTCGGCAACCTCAAGGGCCGGCTCGGCGAGATCGAGCGTCGGCTCGGCCGCATCGCCGACAGCCGCCAGGACGAACGCGAACGCGTCGCGGCACTCGCCGACGTCACCGCCGTCGTCGAAGCGCTGATCCGAGATCTCGACAACGTCGACGAGCACGCGCGCTCGACCGTCGAGGGGCTGGATGCCCGCCCGGCTCACGCGCCACCTCCGCACGGCCCGTCCCAGCAAGCGAGCGCGTCCACCGATTCTGCGCCGCCGCAGTCGCGGCCTCCCGAGTCACCTCAGCTCGAGCAAATCCGCACCCGGCTCGACGAGCTCCTCAACGGGCCGTCGTCGTCGGCCACCGAACCGCCGTCGCGCACCGCTGCCACCGAAGCGGCGCTCCAGGCCCTGGAGGCCCGGATCGACGAAGCCAGAGCGCGCCTCGTGGCAGCCCGCGAAGCGCATCCTCCCATGCAACAGTCGAGCGCGGCGGACCAGATCGAACGGATCGAGGCGCGACTGGATGAAATCGCCGCCCGTCTGCCGGCACGTAAGGATGCCGACCTGGCGGCTGCCGTACGCGAGATCTCGACGCATCAGCGCGCCATCGACGATCGCGCCGAGACGCTGGCCATGCGCCGCGACCAGAAGGCGCTGGCGGCAGCGATGGCCGCCCTGCGGGCCGATATCATGTCGCTGACCGACAGGGTCGCCGTCATGGCCCGCTTCGGCGGCGAGGGTCAGGACGCCGTGTTCGAACTCGCCCGGCGCATCGATGCGCTCGCAGCCGAACGCCCGCTCGATCGCGGGCTGGTCGAGCAGTTGCGCGGCGAGTTCGACGCCATGCGCAAGGCCATCGCCGAGGGTGGCGACCCGGCGATCAGGCGGCTGGAGACGCGCACCGACGAGATCGCCGCGCGGCTCGAGCAACTGGCCGACAAGGCACCGGACCTCTCGCGCGTGGAGGAACTGGCCGAGGAAGTGGCAGCGCTGCGGCGCGGCATCGAGGCGAGCGAGAGCGCGGCCGCGGTCGCTCGCCTCGAGGCGCGCGTTGGCGAACTGTCGCGTAGCCTGGAGACGGCGATGTCGGGCCGGCCGCTTTCGTCCGGCGATACCAGCGCCATCGCGCGCCACCTCGACGAGATTGCCGCCGGGCTCGCCGACCTGGGCGAGCGGCCCCCGGCCAGCGAGGGCGCAGCGACGATCGCCACCCTCGAAGGCGCGGTCGCCGAGATCGCCGCCAACGTCAGCCGGCTGCTCGAACGGCCAAGTCCCGCCGCCGCCAGCCCGACCGTGGCGGCGCTGGAGAGGCGCCTGGGCGAAATGAGCGCCGCCATCAGCGCCCTCGTCGAGCGGCCGTCGGTCGACGGCGGCGGCGAGATCGCGCGTCTCGAGCAGCGGCTGAGCGAAATGGCCGCCAACATCGGCAGCCAGCTTGCCGGGTCCGGTGGCCTGCCCGACATCACACGGCTGGAAAGCCGCCTCGACGACATCGTCGAGAGCATCAACGGCCTGTTCGCCACCTCGCCGGCCGCCGTCGATGTCGATATCGGCCGGCTGGAAGAGCGGCTCGACGGCATCGCGGCCTCCATGCAAAGCCTGTCCGATCGGGCGCCGCCGATTGGCGAGGCCGAGCGACTGCATGAACGGCTGCAAGCGCTCGCCGGGCGTATCGACAGCCTCAACCTGCCCGAAACCGACCTCGAGGCCGACCTCGACGACATCAAGAGCGAGGTGGCGTCGCTGCGCGCCATCCATCAACGCCTGCAGACTTTGACCGAGCGCATCGAGAGCCTGAGCGCGACCCAGCATCAGCCGCTGCTCGCCATCGCCGAGATCAAGGACGGCATCAGCGCCATCCGCGCACTGCACGAACGCATGCAGACGCTTACCGACCGCATCGATCGGCTGAGCGCCGGCCAGCGCGATCCCACGCAGGCGGTCGAACAGTTCAAGAGCAGCTTCGCCGCAATGCACGACGTCGGCGAGCAGGTGCAGGCGCTGGCCGCGCGCATCGACGGCCTCGTTGCCACGCGCGAGCCGGATCACGCGCTCGACGAGATGCAGTCGGGGGTTGCCGCGATCAAGGCGGTCGGCGAGCAGCTGCAAACACTGGCCGACCGTATCGACGCCATGGCGGGCGAGCGCCAGCCGGCGATCGCCCTCGACGAGATCAGACAAGGCATCGCCGCGATCCGTGCCGAGATGGCCGCCCGCGGCGAGCCGAGCAGCGAGCGGCTGCAAGACCAGATCCACGACCTGGCGCAGCGGCTGGAAAGCGTCGCCCGGCCGCAGCCGGAAGGCGACGTGCTCGCCCAACTGGAAGTCCAGATGGCCCAGATAGCCAAGGCGCTGGCGACCGGCGAGCCGGATCGGATCGGCCTGCGCCGGGTCGAGGAGCGCATCGATCGCCTGCAGGCTCATCTCGCCGACGGCGAGCGTGAGTCGATCGAGGCAGCACGCAACGAGGCGCGCGAGGCGGTGCAGGAGTTGTCGCGGATGGTCGCCGCCAATCAGGCCGATTCGGACCTGATCGGCGCCGTCATGCAGGACCTCGATACGCTGCGCAGCAGCACCGGCGACTCCGAGCGGCGCATGCGCGCCAAGCTGGGAGGGATCACCCGGACCCTCGCACAGGTGGTGGCGCGCCTCGGCCGGCTCGAACAGGAGCCGGGTCGCCTGTCGGCCGAGGCGACGGGAACTTACGGCAGCGAGCCGGCGGCGGAATGGAACACGTCAACGCCGAACGACCACCAGGACGATGACTGGCTCGCGTCACCGGCGCCCGACGAGGCCGCGCTGGTCGACAAACCGCCGGTCGAGCAACGCGCCGATTTCATCGCGGCGGCACGGCGAGCGGTGCAGGCGGCGGCCATGGAAGCGGGCGTCGCCGACGAGGACGAGGACGACGGCAAACAGCGGCAGCCGGGTGCTTTCTCGCGCATCACCCGAGCGATGCGCGGACGCAAGCGCACGCTGCTGCTGGCGGCGGCCGTGGTGGTGCTTGCCATCGGCGCATTCCATTTCTACGGCCGCGTGCCCACGGGCGACGACGGCAACACGGACGTGGCGATGACGCCGGACAAACCGTCGGCGTCCCGCTCCAACGAAGCCGGCGTGCCCGCTGCCGGCGAGGTCCTCGGCCAGGCCACGGCGGCGGATGTGGACGAGCCGGCGCTGGTGGCGCCGACGCCCATTCCCGACCGCAGCGTGACCTTCGGCCAACCGATCCTGACCAGTCATTTCGTCGCGGCTGCGCCGGAGGCCGCCGCCGGCGGGGCGGTCGACGCAACCGCAGCGACCGGCTCCATCGCGGCGACGCCGGCCGCGCTCACCATTGCCCTGCCGGCGCCGCCCGCCGACGCGGGCCTGCCGGCGCCCGACCCGCGCATCGGCTCGCCGAAGCTGATCGACGCCGCTATGACGGGCGATCCGGGCGCCGCCTTTGAAGTGGCTTCGCGCTATGCGCAAGGGGACCGCCTCCCCAAGAATCTGGCCAAGGCGGCCGAGTGGTACCAACGCGCCGCCGAAGGCGGTGTCGTCGTCGCCCAATACCGGCTGGCCAGCCTCTACGAGCGCGGCCAGGGCGTCGCCAAGGATCTCGCCGAGGCAGTGAACTGGTATCAGCACGCCGCCGACCAGGGCAACGTCAACGCCATGCACAACCTCGCCGTCCTGATGAGCGAGGGCGTCGACGGCCCGCCCGACCAGGCAAAGGCGCTGCAATGGTTCCAAACCGCCGCCGGCTACGGCGTGCGCGACAGCCAATACAACCTCGGGGTGATCTACGCTCGCGGTCTCGGGGTCGACCAGGACCTGGTCGCATCCTACAAATGGTTCGCCCTTGCCGCCGCCCAGGGCGACGACGACGCCGCTCAGCGGCGCGACGAAGTCGCCGATGCGCTCTCCGCCGACGATCTCGCCAAGGCGCGCGCCGCCGCCGCGGCGTGGCACGCCAAGCCGTCGCTGGCGGAAGCCAACGCCGTCGTCATGCCCGCCGGCGGATGGGACGATCCCGGCGACGGGCTCGCCGAGGCGGATCGCCAGGCACTGGTCAAGAAGATCCAGACGCTGCTCGCCGAGCAGGGCTACGATCCCGGTCCCGTCGACGGTGTCGCCGGACCGCGGACGCTGCAGGCGGTCAGGCAATTCCAGCACAAGGTCGGCGAGCCGGAAACCGGCCAGATCGATACCGGGCTGGTCGCCTTGCTGACCGACGGCCAGAGTTGAGGTCGATCAGGCACTAGCCGCCTGCCGATACTCTCGTTGACAGCGGCGAAGCCGGAGGGCTTTATCCGGCCCAACTGCGGCGCGCCGGGCACTCGTGCGTCGCCCGTCTATTCGAGCCGCCGCCTCCCGTGCTGCTTTATCTCCCCATAGCCGAACTGTCGGTGAACATGTTCATCATTTTCGGCATGGGGGGTGCCGTCGGCTTCATTTCCGGTCTGTTCGGCGTCGGCGGCGGCTTCCTGCTGACGCCGCTGCTGATTTTCTCGGGGATTCCGCCGGTGGTGGCGGTGGCGACCGTCACCACCCAGATCGTCGCCTCGTCGAGCTCGGCGGCGCTCTCCTACTGGCGGCGGCAGCTGATCGACATGAAGCTCGCCGGCGTGCTGATGATCTCCGGCGTGGTCGGCTCCGCGCTCGGCGTCGAGGTCTTCAATTTGTTGCGTCGCCTCGGTCAACTCGACCTGATCGTGTCGCTGTCCTACGTCACCTTCCTCGGCCTGGTCGGCGGGCTGATGCTGGCCGAGTCGGTGCGCGCCATCATCAACGCGCGGCGCGGTCGGCCGGCGCTGCTACGCCGTCCCGGGCAGCACACCTGGGTGCACGGCCTGCCGTTCAAGATGCGCTTCAAGCGCTCGCGGCTCTACGTCAGCGTCATCCCGATCGGCGTGCTCGGCGCCGGCATCGGCTTCCTCGGCGCTCTGCTTGGCATCGGCGGCGGTTTCATCATGGTGCCGGCGCTCATCTACCTGTTGCGGGTGCCGACCAACATGGTGGTCGGCACGTCGCTGGTGCAGATTCTGGGGACGATGGCGGTGGCGACGGTGCTGCATGCGGTCGGCAGCCAGTCGGTCGACGTGATCCTGGGAATTCTCCTGATGGTCGGCGGGGTCATCGGTGCCCAGTTCGGCGCGCGTATCGGCCAGAACATGCGCGGCGACCAGCTCAGGGCGCTGCTGGCGCTGCTGGTGCTGGCGGTGGCGGTCCGCTTCCTCGCCGGTCTGGTGACGGTGCCGACCGATCCCTACAGCCTGGCCGCGGTTGGAGGCGGATGATGCGGATCGCCGCGTTCGCCGCCGCCGCGGTCATCGTCGCGGCCCCGCTCGCCACCGCGCGGGCCGAGAACCTCACCATCGCGGTGTCTACGCCCGAGGTCCAGATCAGCTCGGAGTTCACCGGCACCGGCGTCACCATCTTCGGCGTCATCGGCACCGGGCATGGGCTGCCGGCACCGGGGAGCGCATACGGTATCGCCGCGCTCGTGCTCGGGCCGCCGCAGGATGCGGTGGTGCGGCGCAAGGACAACGTGCTTGGCGTATGGATCAACGACGCGTCCGAAACGTTCGTGCGGGCGCCGGCGTTCTACGCGCTGGACTCTTCCGTGCAGCGCGACGCGCTGGCCAAACCGGCCACGCTGGAGCGGCTCGGGCTGGGATTCGACAACATCGCCTTCACCTACGCGAACCGCGCGGCCGTCAACGACCCCGCCGCGGCCGAGTTTCGCGCCGCCTATATTCGCCTGAAGCAGAAGGCGGGACTGTTCAGCCAGCAGACAGCCGTCGACTTCATCGGCGACAATATCTTCCGCACGACGACGTGGCTACCCGCCAACACGCCGGTCGGCCGCTACACCGTGCTGGTGTACCTCTTCTCCAACCAGGCGCTGATCGCCCACGCCGAGGATTCGATCACCGTGTCGAAGGCCGGCGTCGAGCAGGCCATTCCCATTTTCGCCCACAGTCAGGCGCTGATCTACGGTCTCATCTGCGCGGCGCTGGCCATGTCCATCGGTTGGCTCGGCGGCGTCATTTTCCGGCGCGACTGATCGCGGCTGCCACCCGCCACTCGCACAATTTTGACTTGCCGGCAGCCGATTGCCGGCGTTTGCTGCGCGCCCGCATGAGGCTTGAGGGAGCGCGCCATGAACCCTGTCGTACACTTCGAAATGCCGGCTGAAGACCGCAAGCGAATGGCCGACTTCTACACCAACGTCTTCGGCTGGCAGACGCAGATGCTGGGCGAGGAGATGGGAAGCTATGTGGTGGTGTCGACAACCGAGACCGGCGCCGATGGCCGCCCGAAGATGCCCGGCGCGATCAATGGCGGCTTCTTCGTGAAATCGGCCGACAACGCGGCTCCGTCGGTGGTCGTTGCCGTCGAGGACATCAAGGCGCACGCAGCCAGGGTGTCCGCCGCCGGCGGCAAGGTGCTGGGCGAGCCGGTCGAGATCCCGGGTATCGGCTGGTATCTTTCGTTCATCGACACGGAGGGCAACCGGGTCAGCATGCTGCAGCCGGCGATGTAGGCGCGCCGACGTTCAGCGTGCAAGCGCGCGGCGGCCGACCGGGTAGACGCGATCGTCGCCGAGCATGAAGGCGCGGAAAGTGGCGGCGGCAAACAGCCCGGCGAAGGCCGCGGCGAGCACGTCAAGGCCGCCGGCGTAGGCGCCGAACGCGGGCAGCACGAGGCGGTGGCCGTCGCCGGCGAAACAGCGCCGGCGCACCGACTTGCCGCGCCCGATGACGCGCGCCGAAGGGTGCAGGTGACCGGCGACCTCGCCGGGGGCCGGCGCCGGGCCGGGCTGATGACGGAAGGTCAGCGGCCCGACGGCGAGCGCGTCCATATGGGCGCCGGCAAGTCCGGACGGCCGGTCGTGATCGTGGTTGCCGGCGATCCACAGCCAGTCGCGGCGGGCCTGCAGCACGGACAGGGCGAGGCGGTCGCGCGGCGTAAGGCGGGCGGCACCGCCGCCGTCGTGGAAGGAATCACCGAGAGCGATGACGCCCCTGGGTTCGAAACGCTCGACCAGCCGCGCCAGGCGGGCCAGCGTCTCGGCGGTGTCGTAGGGCGGCAGCATCTGCCCGCGGCGGGCAAAGGCCGAGCCCTTTTCGAGATGAAGGTCGGCGACCACCAGCAGCCGCTCGTGGTCCCACCACAGGGCGCCCTCGGGCAGTGCTTCCAGCACCACGCCGAAGACGCCGATCAGCGTCGGCTCGCACTCTTCGACCGGTTGGCGCAGCGCCTCAGCCATCGCCCATCGCTTCCCGCACCAGATCGTCGGCCGCCTCTCGCAGGACGTGATCGTCGGCCTCGCCGCCGGCGACCGCTTCCTTGCCGATCTCGAGCATCACCGGAACGGCGAGCGGGGAGATGCGGTCGAGCCGGCGGTGGATGATTCGACCCCTGATTCGCGCGAGCATAGCGCCGAGGCGGGCAATGTCGAGCAGGCCGCCGGCGGCGTCGGCCCAGGTCGCCTGCATGAGAACGTGGTCGGGCTCGTGCTTGTTGAGGACGTCGTAGACGAGGTCGGACGAGATCGTCACCTGGCGGCCGCTCTTCTCGGCGCCGGGGTGACGCTTTTCGATCAGCCCGGAGATCAGCGCGCAGCTGCGGAACATGCGCTTGAGGAGATAGCTCTCCGCCATCCACGCCTCGAGATCGTCGCCGAGCATGTCCTCGTCGAACAATTGGGCGAGGCTCGGTTTGCCGCGCGCGAACGCCTGGCCGAGGTCG
>CAZSWL010000361.1:0-10061 GCA_964610725.1 uncultured Bauldia sp. | reverse complement strand
TTGCCGGCGAGGTCGGCGAGGGTGACCGGCGGCAGCGAGCCGAGGTGCGGGTCGGAAAGGTGGGCGAGCAGGAATGCCATTGCCGCCGGCTCTTAGCCGACAGGGCGGGGCAGGGGAAGGGACGGTGCGGACGGCCGTGCGAACGATCGGGTCGCCCGCGACGTGACGCAGGGAGCCGCTTGCGAAGCACGCCAGCAAAAGATGCCATGAAGCAGCGACGATCGCATGTCGGCCATCGAGGGCTACGACGTGCTCAAAGGCGACACGGCCAAGCTCATGCTCGACCCCAAGACCGGGGATGTCTTTTGCTTGACCTAGATCAAGCGCCTGTTGCCGGCGCCCCCTATCTTGCGCTTACATGCCAAGGAACGCGCTCGCCGGCGAGCGCGCATGGATAGAGGATGGAAAGGGGCGAGCAATGAATCGGCTCAGCATATGTTGCGCGGCTGCCCTTGCGGGGGCGCTGCTCGGTCTGCCCGCTGCCGCGTCGGCGGCGGCGCCGCAGCTGTTCTTCTCCGGCGACATGGTGATCAGCCCGGCCGAGGGGTCGGGCGGCGCCCATTGCGTCCTCGCCAGCCAGTTCAGACATAAGGACGAAGTTGTCTTCCGCGTCCGCGTTCTCAACCAGAACGGCGACCCGGTCACCGACAAGGACCTCAAGAGCCTCGTGGTCAAGCTGTCTTCCGGCGAAGAGTTCCCCATGCGCTACGGTGGCCATCCGCACGACAAGCCGGTGGACAATTTCTGGACGGCGGGCTGGAAGGTTCCGGACGACTATCCAGCCGGCAGCCTGAGCTACCAGGTCATCGCTACCACCGAACAAGACACCACCGAAAACTGGGCGCCGTTCAACGTGGCTCCGTCCGAGCTGACGATTCTGCCCGACGGCGTCAAGTAAGGTCGGTGCCCGACGACAGAGGGAGGCGGCTGCCATGAGCCGTGCACTCAGCATCGGGATCAAAACGGCGGCGTGCGCGGCCGCGGCGCTGATCCTGTCCGTCGTGGGCGCGGCCGCGGCCCCGCTCGCCTCCGCCCTCGGCCCGGAAGCGCCGCTCGCCAAGATCGCCGGCAGCTTCGTCGGCCACGTCAAGGTTTCGCCGACCCACGGTCCGGTGGGGACGCCGGTGACCGTCACGGCGGACGGATTGCCCGCCAATGCCGAGGTTGAGATCGTCTGGCGGACGGTCAAGGGCAGCTGGAACGTCGCCAATGCTGAGTACCACGGCCGCACCTTCACCGCGGTCGGCTATCAGATCACCAAGCTGACCGCCGATGGCAACGGCGTCGCCTCGGTCAAGTTCGTGGCACCGGAGGATTTCGGCTTCACCCACGACGTCGTCGTCCAGCAGGGCACCCGGCTGCTGTCGCAAACCGGGTTCTACATCGACATGACGGTCGCGGCGTCGCCGCAGAGCGGCCCGGTCGGGCAGCCGATCACGGTGGAGGTGAAGGGCATCGGCTGGCGCAAGCTGCACAACAGCTGGCTGCTTCTCTACGACAACAACTTCACCGGCTGGATTTCGTCGGTGTCGACGGGCGGCTCGGCGCGGTTCACCATTCCCGCAGCCGGTCAGCCCGGCCTGCACATGCTGGAGGTCGTGCACGGCGGTTTCACCTTCGCCTACCGCAACATGCAGCAGTCACCGGAGCCGGACCGGCCGCAATTTGCCATCCCGTTCACCATCACCGACGGCGACGCCGTCCTGCCGCCGGCGCCGCCGGCGCAGGCCCAGACCGCAATCCGTCACCTGCCGGCGGCGGGCGCGCTTGCTGTGGCGCCGGCGTTCTCGCCGGTCGGCAAGCCGATCACGGTCAGCGGTTCAGGGTTCCGGCCGGACAAGGCCTATGCGCTCAACTGGACGACCGTGACCGGCAACCGGGTGAGCGGCGGCGGCTGGGAGGAGTCCTCCAAGGCCATTGCCAAGGCGACGGCCGACGACAAGGGAAACCTCACGTTCGCCGTCAACGCGCCCGACGACCTCGGCGGGGCGCACGAGCTGTGGGTCGACGACGGCGGAACCAGGAAATCCGGCACGCTGTGGATCCAGCCGACGGCCATGCCGCTCGACGTCGACCACGGCCCGGCGGGAACGCCGTTCACCATCCATCTCAAGGGCGTTGGCTGGACCGAGACCGCCAATATCTTCACGATCGACTACGACAACAGCTTCATCGGCTATTCGTGCGGCTTCAACAGCCAGGGCGACGTGGTGATCCACCTCTACGCCACCGGGCAACCCGGTTGGCACTACATCGACCTCTATCCGGCGATCTACAAAGGCAAGGAAAACGGTCCGAACAACTTCCGCCTGCCGCAGCTCACCTACGCGGCCGACCATCCGGGCGAGGACCTGCCGCACTTTCGTTTCGCTTTCGAAGTGACGGCGCCGGTCAACTGAAGGCGCGTGCGGCAAATCCGTCGGCGGGACGGATTTGCCAGCAGCGGCCAAAATGAAGTAACCGGGACGCGCGATCACGCGCAGCGCATCCCGAGCAAGAGGCGTCGATACCCCCATGCACCATCGATCGTCGGGCCGCCGGCTGCCAGCGGCGATGCTGGCAGCGACGGTGGTGGCTTTCGCCGTCTGTGCTGGCGCCGCTCAGGCGGCCGCGGCGACGACGCTGCGCGTCGGCACTCCCGCGGGCGACTCGTTCTCCTTCGCGCCCCTCGCCATCGGCAAGGATCTCGGCATATTCGCCAAGCACAACGTCGATATCGACGTGACCACCTTCGCGGGCTCGGCCGCGCTCGAACAGGCGCTGGAGAAGGGGACGGTCGAAATCGCGCTGGGCTCCGGCACCGAATTCGCCTTCATCCCCAACGGCGCGCCCGACACCGCGGTGGCGGCGCTGGCGGTGCGCCCGAGCCTGCTGGTCGTCACGGTCAGACCCGACACCGGCATCAAGGCGGTCAAGGATCTGAAGGACCGGTCCATCGGCGTGAAGGAGGACGACCCGGTACCGGCCTGGCTGGTGAGGACCTTGTCGGAAAGTAAGGGCTGGGGCCCGCAAGGCATCAAGGCGTTGCCGCTGCAGGCTCCGCTCGCCGCCGACGGCACCATCGACGCAAAGGTCGCCGGCATCGTCGCCGATCTGCCGACCGCGCTAGATCTGGCGGATCGCGGCGCCGGCCGCACGGTGGTCGATTTCGGCGATGTGGTGAATAACTTCCCGTTCTATGTCGCCTTCGCCCGCAACGATCTGGTCGAGCGGCGGTCCGACGACGTGAAGAATTTTCTGGCGGCGTGGTTCGAGACTGTCAAATGGATGTCCGACCATCGCAAGCCGGCGATCGCGAAGGCGGCGGCGGTGATCAAGCAGTCGCCGGAAGTCACGGCCAAATTGTACGATGCCCTGATGCCGGCCTATTCACCGACCGGCAAGTTCGACCAGGGGGCGCTCAAGACGCTGGCCAAGGCGCTGGTCACCATGAAGGTGCTTGACCGCGAACGCGACCTCGGACGCTACGTGACCGAAAACCTGCTTGCCAGCGGGACCAGCTGCCAGAACAAGTAGGGCCGGTGGAGGCCACGGGCGGTTCCTTCGAAAACAGCCGCCGGCCGACGGTCGATGTGGACGTTTTTGGGGCGTGTCGTTTGGTATTGGCAGCTCGCCGCTGGCGCTAGCCGACCACCGGCGTTTGCATCGATAATCGTCATGCGCCCTTGGGTGTCGGCGGTGTCGTGATACGCTCAGGCGATGGCTTCCTTCCGCGCGTCTCGAACAACAGGAGCTCGGCAAATACGCCGAGCTTTTCGCTGAACACAGCACACTGCGCGCAATTGAAAAACGACGGGAGAATTGATCCGGTGTGGTCCAGATCCGTCCTTCTAAAGCTCGTCAATATCTTCGGCATCTTCTTCGTCGTCATCGCCTTTTCGACGTCACAGCGATCTTCTGAGGCTGAGCAGGCGTCGGACGTTCCGGCCTGGCTGACTGCGCACATCGGCGAAGGCGAAGGTCAAGTCGCACGGCCGGTCTTGCAGAGGGCGCGCGCGCTCTACCTGCAAAAAGTGAGCGAAGGCGTGGTCAAGAACCCCTGCTACTTCGCCATGGACGCTACGCGTCCCAACGATGTGAGCGGCGGCAAACCGGGGCTCCGGTTCTACGTCATCTGCGAAGCCGATCAATCGTTTCGCGCGATTTCGGCCGGTCACGGCAGCGGTCGCCATCTCAAGGGCGTCGCGAATTTCGCAAACGGAAGACGATGCGCAAAAAACTTCGGCAATGCGATGGATTCGAACCTGACGGCCGGCGGGGCCTATGTGACAGGCGAGACGAAAACGTCGTTCAAAGGCTATTACCGCGTCTCGGCGAAGCGAAACGCGGTCCTGATGCGCTCGTTCGTCCAGTTCGACGGCGAAGGCGAGACGGCAAACGCTAGACGGCGCGAGATCGGCGGACATGCGGCCGTCTTGTTAAGGCGTGTATGTCTTCTGAAAGATCCGCGCAGCCCGTACGCAGACAACGACGGTTACGTCCCGCTCGGAACGCTGGTGAGCTACTCCGGCGGCCGCAGCGACGGCTGCACCAGTTGGTCGCCGTCGGACGCCAGGGAGATAATCGCGATGACGAAGGACGATCCGACGACGCTGTACATCTATCCTGCCGCAACCGACGTTGGCGCCGTCGCGCAAGCGGTGGCGGTCGGGCGGTCGCTGTCGCTCGCGGGGTTATATTGGAACGCTTCCTGTCTGAAGGAAATCGGCTCTCCGAAATATTGGCCGAAGGAAACCCTTGGGCCGATCCTCGCTCGGTACAAGATGGATCATCCCGCACCGCCGCCACGGCCAACGCCGATTTGCAGGGGGCAGTGAAGCCTGTCTCTAGTTCCTTGTCTGTACCGCGAGTCGCACTGCTCGGGCTCAACTTGCGCGGCTGCCCCAAGATGACGCGCCGGGTCCGCCGCTACTTCAGCTCTTGGCGGGAAGAGCGTGGTAGCTACCGCTGCCCCGCGTTCGTGTCGTTCCGTTTCGCGGGCGTGAGCTCGATGCCGTTGGTGCGGCCGACGTATTCGGGCAGATGCGGGACGTAGTCCTCGGGCCCGTTGCCGCCGGCCGCCACCGCCGCGGCGAAGGAATTCTTGGCGGCGTTGCCGACGGGATTGACCAGGCCCGCCGCGTCGGCCATCGCTTCCAGATAGGTCAGGTCCTTCGCCGCGTTGACCAGCGTGAACTTGTGCGCCTCGCGATTGCCCTCGATCGTATAGCCCATGAAGGTCTGGTAGAAGCCGCAATCCATGCGCCCGCCGCGGATGACGCTGTCGAAGCGCTCGGGCGCAATGCCGACCTTGGCGGCGAGCGCCAGCGCCTCGGCATAGATGGCGGCGTAGCCGAGCGAAACGAAATTGTTGAGCAGCTTCATCTTGTGGCCGTCGCCGACGCCGCCGATGTGCACGATCTTGCCGGCCCAGGTGTCGAGCACCGGGCGGATGCGCTGAAAGACCGTCTCGCTCGCGCCGACCATGGTGTCGAGGGTGCCCGCCCACGCCTCCTTCGGTGTGCGCGACAGCGGCGCGTCGGCATAGTCGATCCCCAGCGTCCGCAGCTCACCGGCGAGCGCAATCGTCGAGTTGGGATCGGCGGTGGAACTGTCGACCACCACCGAGCCCGGCTGCAATCCCTGCTTCAGCCCGTCCTTGCCGCGCACGATCGCCTCGACCTCGCGCGAACCGGTGACACACAGGAAAACGATGGTTGAGCGCTCGGCGACTTCTCTTGGCGAGGCGACCTCGACGGCGCCGCGCCCGACGAGGTCCTCGATCGGCTTGCGGTTGCGGTGCGCCGTCACCGTCAGCGGATAGCCCTTCTCGACGATGTTCTTGGCCATGCCGTGTCCCATCAGGCCGAGGCCGATGAAGCCGATCGTTTCGTTTGCTGCAACCATCTGATGTCCTTTCCACGAAGATTGCCGCGGCGTCAGCGGGCCGCGGGGGAGGCACAGACTGCACCGGCGAACGTGGTGGGCTCAATAGCCTGACGGCGACGGCCGCGATGCCGCGGCAAGGGTTGACGTGCGTCAATGCGACCATCGAGAACGCGCGGTGTTTCGGCCATGCAAGCGGAAATCCGCCGGGCAATGGGGAAGGTCCGGTAGGCCGCGCGCGTTGCCCGGTGTGATGTTGCCGTTCGACCCGACGTCGACATCGGCCCATTCGCGCGGCGCCCGACAGAAAGCGGGCCTCCAGCATTTCCTCGCCCTTGCGGCAGCGGCGAACGTGGTAGCCTCGACGGCCTGATGGCGACAGGGTGCTTGCAAGATCAATGACCGCTCTCTCGCCCCTTGCCCGCCTGCCGCAGCGTCTGGTGGTGGCTTACGCTCGCATCGTCAACGGCACGACGCTCGGCGTGCGCGGCGCCGTGTTCGACGGCGACGGCCGCGTGTTGCTGGTGCGGCATACCTACGTGCCCGGCTGGCACTTTCCCGGCGGCGGGGTGGCGCCCGGCGAGACCGCCGAGGCGGCACTCGCCCGCGAGCTGATGGAGGAGGGCGGCATTGCCGTCGACGGGCGGCCGGAGTTCTTCGGCCTCTACCTCAACCGGGCGGTGTCGCGACGCGACCACGTGGCGCTGTTCGTCTGCCGGCGGTGGCGGCAGGCGCGCCAGGCGAACTATCCAAGTTTCGAGATCGCCGCGGCCGGCTTCCACGCGCCCGATGCGCTCCCCGACGGGGTGACGCCCGGCACGCGCCGGCGCCTCGACGAAATCCTTGCCGGTGGCGAGCGCGCCGCCGAGTGGTGAAGCTCACGCCGCCTTCAGCCGCTCGCGGCCGTGGGGAGCGTCGAGGTCGAGTTCGGGGCCGATCGGCACGATGGCGCGCGGATTGATCGAGGTGTGGCTGGCGTAATAGTGCAGCTTGGTCTCGGCGAAGTTCACCGTGTCGGCGATCCCCGGCATCTGGTAAAGCTCGCGCAAATACCCCGACAAATTCGGGTAGTCGGCGATGCGCCTGAGATTGCACTTGAAGTGGCCGACGTAGACGAGGTCGAAGCGGACGAGGGTGGTGAACAGCCGCCAATCGGCCTCGGTCAGCCGGCTGCCGACGAGATAGCGGCTCGCGGCAAGGCGCTCGTCGAGCATGTCGAGGGTGGCGAAGAGGGCGGCGACCGCCTCGTCGTAGGCGGCCTGGGTGCGGGCGAAGCCGGTGCGGTAGACGCCGTCGTTGACGGTGGCGTAGACGACCGGATTGAGGCGGTCGATCTCGGCGCGCAGCGCCTTGGGATAGAAATCCACCGAGGCATCGGCGCCGACCTTGTCGAAGGCCGAATTGAACATGCGGATGATCTCGGAGGATTCGTTGGAGACGATGGTCGCCCGCTTTTTGTCCCACAGCACCGGCACCGAGGCGCGGCCGGAATAATCGGCGCGGGCGGCGGCGTAAACCTCGTAGAGGCGGCTGAAGCCGCCGATCGGGTCCGGCCGCCGCTCGCTGAATTCCCACCCCTCGGCGAGGTAAAGCGGCTCGACGAGCGAGACCGACACCAGCTCGTCGAGCTTCTTGAGCTTGCGGAAGATCAGCGCGCGGTGGGCCCACGGGCACGCCCAGGCGCCATAGAGATGGTAGCGGCCGGACTCGGCGGCGAAGCCGCCTTCGCCAGTCGGGCCGGGGGCGCCGTCGGCGGTGATCCAGTTGCGGAACTTGGTGTCGGCGCGGTGAAAGCGCCCGTCGGCGGCGCGGGCCGCCTCGTCGCTGTGCCAGACGCCGTCGATCAGACGTCCCATCGTTCAAGCTCTCTTCGCTGTGCGGGTGGTTGGTTATGTAGCGGCTAGTGGCGGCGGCGGAAGGGTCGGCGATTGCGCAAATGGTCGTTGCGGGGGAACCATATTGACCGATCGACGGCGGTCGGCGCAATCGCGTGCGCTGTGGACGGGTGCGGGCGGTCGTGATAGGTGGCGCGGCGTAGCGGAGACAGCGGACGCCGTGACCCAGCGGATTGAGCGACGACGACGCGGTTTGCGTGACCGACGGTCAGTTACCGTCCGGTCCCGGGGCGGCCGCGTCTGAGCTGCCGCCGTCGGGGCCGGATCGCATCGATCCTCGTGACGGGCCCCCGCTATGACCTCCGAAACGTTTGTCTTTCGGCGCGAACAAGCCGCCGACGTTGCCACCATCGAAGCGCTGCAGGCCGAGCTGTTCGGCCCCGAGCGCTTCAAGCGCGCCGCCTACGTGCTGCGCGACGGCATCCCCCCCGATCCGGAGCTGTCGTTCGTGGCGCTCGCCGATGAAGAGGTGGTCGCCTCGGTGCGCATGACGCCGATCACCATCGGCGGCCGGCCGGCGCTGATCCTCGGGCCGCTGGTGGTGGCGCCCGCCTGCAAGGGGCGCGGCGCCGGCAAGGCGCTGGTCCGCATCGGGCTCGCCGCCGCCCGCAACGCCGGCCATCGCGTCGTCATGCTGGTCGGCGATCTGCCCTACTACGGACCGCTCGGCTTCACCTTCCTCGGCCGCGACGTGATCACGCTGCCGGCGCCGGTCGATCCCGACCGGGTGCTGGTCGCCGGTCTGGTCGAGGGGGCGCTCGACGGCCTCGTCGGCAAGGCCGAGCGGGTGCGCTCGACGTGATCGTATTGTCGGGCTCGCCAAAATCCCGTCTAACTGCGCCACCGCGGTTGCATCAGCAGGGGAGGGTGCGGTGGAACAGACCTGGCGCTGGTACGGTCCCAAGGATCCGATAGAGCTCGCGCACGTGGCGGAAGCCGGAGCGACCGGCGTCGTCACCGCCTTGCATCAGATTCCCGGCGGCACCGGGTGGAGCGCGGAGGCGGTCGCGGAACGCAAGGGGATGATCGAGGCCGCCGGACTGGTGTGGTCGGTGGTCGAGAGCATTCCGGTGACCAACGCCATCAAGGCGCGCGCGAACGGCTGGCAGAAGGACGTCGAGGCGTGGAAGGCATCTCTCACCGCCCTCGGGAAAGCGGGCGTGCGCACGGTCTGCTACAACTTCATGCCGGTGGTCGACTGGACGCGCACCGATCTCGCCTATCCGCTGCGCTCAGGGCGGGCGCTGCGCTTCGACATCGTCGATTTCGTCGCTTGCGACCTCGGCATCCTCAAACGGGCGAACGCGGCGGGCGACTACGACGCGGCCATCGTCACCGCCGCCGAGGCGCGGCTCGCCACGATGAGCGAGGCGCGGCGGCAGGAGCTCGAACGCATCGTGCTCGCCGGCCTGCCGGGTTCGGACTTCGCCTACGGCCGCGACGAGTTCCTGCGGCTGGTCGACGACTTCGCCGGCATGACGGCCGACGACCTGCGTGCCAGCCTCATCGCATTCCTGCGGGCGGTGCTGCCGGTGGCGGAGGAAGCCGGCGTCCGTCTCGCCATCCACCCGGACGACCCGCCGATCCCGCTGCTCGGGCTGCCGCGGGTGGTGTCGACGGAGAGCGACGTGCGGGCGCTGCTGGCGGCGCTCGACACGCCCGCCAACGGGCTTACCTTCTGCGTCGGCTCCTACGCGTCGCGGGCCGACAACGATGTGGTGGGGATGGTCAACGCGTTCGCCGCGCGCATCCACTTCCTGCATCTGCGCAACGTCAGCCGCGAAGAGCCTGGTGTGTTCCACGAATCGGAGCACCTCGCCGGCGATTGCGACATGGTCGCGCTGGTGACGGCGGCCCTCGCGGAGGAAGCGCGGCGCCGAAGCGAGGGACGCGCCGATGCCGAGATTCCCATGCGCCCCGACCACGGCCATCTGCTTGCCGCCGATCCGGTCAAAAACGCCAACCCTGGTTATTCCTATATCGGGCGGCTGAAGGGCCTTGCCGAACTGCGCGGGGTGATCGCGGCGGCGCGGCCGCATTGACCGAGGGAACTAGCGCCCCTCGCGCAGCCAGGTGGCGAAGGGCAGCCCGACCAGGGCAAGCAGCCCGAACAGGCCGGCGACGCCGAACAGGCCGATGAAGCCGTAGAACAGCGGCACCCGGGTGATGCCCTTGAGCACGCTGGCGTCGGTCATGCGGATGCCGATCCAGTCGGCGCCGGCCATGGTGACGCCCGAGCGCATCGGCACGATGCGCGGCAGGTCGAGGTTGCCGGCGGCATCGGCCATGCGGGCGATGCGG